>CAYOTF010000037.1:0-17804 GCA_964406805.1 uncultured Zetaproteobacteria bacterium
CGGACATTGTCCCATTGTGTTGCCGTTCGCAGATAAGCCTCGTTGGCATACGCATCCATAGTTTCAGTCAAAACATGCGAAGCGCGGGCGAAGGTGCGCAGCATTTCCCAAAGCATATCGCTGCGTTTGCCCTGATACTGTGCCAACAGATCGGCCAATACCTCGCTCTCTGTTTTGTCCGGATCCGATAGCGAGCCCTGGATGGCATCCCAATTGTCGAAACGCTGGCTTAACTCAGCGCGTAGCATTTCCAGCCAATGCACTGCGTTGCCATCGATATATTTGAACCGACTTAATCCGGCTCGATTCCAGCGTGTCAGATCATCGATGTTCATCCTTTTTTGCCGCCATGCATGCGTAGTCGATAATATCCGTTTTCGGGATGGGCTGCATCCTGATCGCAAACTGCAATCTCCAAGCCATTCAATTCAATGACTCCGCTTTCGGAGGCATCTGGAAACTGACTGCCGACGCGTTTAAAGCGGTTCAGACACACAGCTTTTACACCATCCAATGCCATCAGAAGCTCGTAAATATCACTGACGTGCAAATCCTCGCCGAACTGCAAATTGCCCGCAGCAAAAAAGCCCGATATACCTGTTCCCAAAACCGCCTCAATAGCTGCACGAATCTCAGATTGAAAATAATTGTCCTCGACTTGCACGGAAACAGACATGCTGATGCCCACAGGATGGGGATCGTGCAATTGCACCGCTTGACCGGCCATACGCCATGCGTTGACAACGATCATTAAAATAAGCCGCAAATCACTGCCGTCGCTATCCCCCCAGTTGACTTCTGGAAGACCGTTTTCATTATGAAATGCATCCACATCGGCACGCATCACCTCATCAATCGAGATCGCTTCATCAAGCAAATAATTCTGCCACGCAGCAACAGCAACATTGACCGTATGCCACGAACCGCTCCAATCGCCCCATGCTGTGGCACGATTGACCAACGGATGGGCTGCGAGGTGATTGGCATAATCTTCAATGCTGACCATGCGTTGTTGATCGTGAATATGGCGAGGGCCAGCGAGTCGGTGTTGATCCATGTCGAGCGGATGTGAAAACCAATAGCTGTCGAGCGCATCTGCACGTGCTCGCTGCACAAATTCCGGTGCGGCATCGAGAAAACGTTGTACGGCCAGCAGGCTAGCGGCATCGGCGCTTTCAGGGTCATTCATGAAGGCTTGAATTGCAGGCATGCTCCCGCCGTTGATGGCGATCTGCTCATAAACATTGAAATAACTGTGCAGGGCTAAACAAAAGCCCATTAACCGGTCCCGTCGTTGTTGCATGTTTTCATTGTCTGCGGGCGTATTATCGGGAATAGATGCATCAGCACCGGATCTGGCGACCGCATCATAGCCAATGAGGCTTAACAAACGGCGTACTGAGGACGGTTGTCGCGCGGTTTCCAAATAGGCTTCCGCAGCAATGCGATCCTGTGCGTCCGATAGCTGATCGAGCACAGCGGATAGAACTTCAATGACAGCCACCTCAACATCTGCAGGTGTCCAGCGCAAACGCTCCGGAAAGCGTGCTGAAAGCTCTTGCAACATAAACAGGCGAAAACCATCGTAGTCACGCACATCCCAATCGAAATCATCACCCGGGCGCGCCAAGGCTTTCGGAAGCGCAACCTCACGTTGTCCGCAATCCGGACAGCCAGCGCCATAACGCAAGCTGATGACGGGATTAGCAGCCATTGGTTCCCACCGTGAAAACTTGTTGCTCCCGATGTCCAATGGCAGCCAGGGTATAAGAAATTACAATGCGCAATTCCGCTTCATCGCCTTGCACATCCACTTCGATACTCTTTGCATCCACTTCGCCATATAAAGCCTCCGCCAACGAGGATAGCAAGAGCTTTTTCGTTATCCCCCCCAACACATCGGCATTTGGTTCAAAGACCAACGCCCGCACCCCGGCACCAAAATCAGGGCGAAACACCCGTTCACCGGGATTGGTGAACAACACCTGTTCGATCTGATCGCGCACATGCCGCGCGCGATTTGCCAACTCGCCGCCGTCGCTTTTCACGCGCAACGGAAACGCAAGGTAAGGTGGATCGCTCAGCGTTAGCGCCATGACGACCTCATGATGTCATTACCTTGGAGGATAATGTGCTTATTTCACCCTGCGGAATCGGCGGAGCTGTCGGTGCAAACGGCCCCGCCGTAGGGTGGATATGCGTAGCAAACAGCGTCAGGAAACTCTGTCCTTTGATAATCGGCTCGCCACCTTCGCCTGCCAGTGTCACCTGAGAGCCGTTAACAACAATTTTTTGCCCCTTAAGCGTAATCCCGGCAGCCGCCATCTCGATTTTATTACCATTGCTGTCTTCGACGGTGGTACCGGATGAGTTCATCGTCAGCACATTGCCGTTGGTATCCTTAAGTACGATTTCACCTGCATCGGCATCCAGCGTTAATGCCGCGCCTTTGGCATCGGTCAGCGCAACCGTGCCGTTTTTATCAATATCAAGGCTGGCTCCCTGCTTGTGCTGCAAACGGATAAATTCCTCGCCATCTTTATCTTCGAATTCCAGAAAATGCCCGGATGGCGTTTTCATGGCGCGTTTACTCGGGGTATCGCCATCGAGTTGCACCGGCGCATCACCGTCCTGCTGCCAGAAGCTGCCGACCCAGATCGGCTGCGCCAATTCCCCCTCTTCGAACTCTACCCACACCTGCGCCCCAACTTCCGGCACCGTAAATTGCCCCTGATTCGCTAAGCCGCCGAATGGCATGCAAGGCAATGCCCAGCCGGTAACCTCTTCGCCCAATACCGATGGCACAGTTAGCCGCAGCCTCGCCCGGTGCTCGGGGTCCTCATGATTCGACACAAAACCACGGTACTTACCGTAGTATGTGTTCTGTACCCGATGGGCTATTTTTTGAAGCAAATCCTGCATATTTAACCCTCGCTTTTTATCTAAACTACACCTGCCAACACACTGCTGACGCCCGATTCGAGATTATCGCCGAAAGCATTGCGCAGCAGCTTGAATTGCTGGCTATAACCGTCGTTGTTAAATTTGTGAGCCACTGAATCCACATAATAAATACCGCCCAGCCAATCACCGACGCCATCCAAGCCAACCGGCTCGGCCACCCGCAACACATGCCCGTAAAGCGAACCGTCCAATTCGCCCTCAGCCTTCACCTTCATGGCCAGTTGATTAGCTTTTTTCTGCGCTGCAGCAGTAAGTACGCTCTTATCCGCACCGCCTTCGCGGCTCATCCGCCATGAAAAATCATCCAGCCCGGATGAGCGGCTGTCGGCAGGCTCGCTTCCCATCAGTGGCAAATCGGAAACTACGGTTTCCTGAACCACCCCATTTCCTTGCGTTTCCGCAATATCGAAAGACACCGAATCAGGGTCGTGCCCATCGACATTGGAAGAAAAAGAAGAGCAGTTCGTCTCTTTACCAGCTTGCACCATTAACGTTGGCTGCGGCTCGGCATCCACCCGCCAGGGTCCGAAATAAACCTCACCATTTGAAAAAACGAGTTCATAACCATTGGCTTCCGCACGTTTTTTCAGAAAAGCAATATCCGTGTCGTCCTGATTAATCACAATACTACTTTGCCCGCTACCGTTATCGCTGTGCGGCTTGAGGGCATAACGATCAATAACTTCATTAAAAATAACGAAATCGCCGGTTGGAACATCCGCGCCCCAGGATTTTCGCTGATGTAAGCGATCCAAGGCAATCGAATCGTCTTGGCAACTAACTAAAACAGTCGCATTGCCGTCCTCCGGATAATCCGCCTTCACCTCACGAATATAGCCACGCATAACTTCTTCGCTGTAGTCGCCAAACACTGCCGTAATCGTCACTGCCGCCCATGCTTTCAATATCCCGGCATCCTGAACCACCCACAGCCCGAATTCATCGCGACGACTCTCGAAATTCAATGTGGCGCTTGCCGCTTCGTTACGGCTTGTCTGCACAGACACCTCGACCAGAAAAGGATAAAGATCGGCAATGTCTTCTCCGTCCACGTTAATCACGCATTCGGCTGGCTCCCGCAGTTTTGCGCTGAGGAAATCAAGTACAGACATCAGAACACCTCACTGCCTTGCCCGTGGAATCAGAATGGTTTCGCCAAGCCTTTCCGCAATACACAAATCGCCAGCATGTAAAATATCCGGGTTGGCATCGAGAATACGCCACCACAAACGATCATCGTTGTAATAATGACGTGCCAGCAAATCAAGCCGGTCACCAGAGCTGATGACGTGTTCGATCACGCCGCTAGCAAGCCCGATCTCTCTGCGGCGGACACCGGAAAAATGATCGGATGGATCAAAAGGTATGGCGTTTTTATACCGGGATTTTCGCAGAAACATTAGAACAACCCTCCAATACTCGTCGCCACAGTCTGGCCTGTATTTAAAGCTGCAGTGGCTATCTGGCGGATAGTCTCAACCTTGTAGAAAGGGTTGTTTCCTTCAATTACCTGCATGTTTAATGTTGCTTTGGCACGATACGGAATCAGCGAAGGCAAGTGCGCTTCCTCGTCGATTTTTACCGATGTAATAAAAACCGGAAGCACATGTGTGCCCCAAACAAACAACAGCACCGATGCGTGCTCATCCCGTTGAAATGCACGCGCACCACCGAAACCAAGACTGGATAAGGACTGCACACCAAGCGGCCCTTGCGCCTTGGGTTCGACCATGCTGCGCAGTGTGGAAATTTCCGGCTCAATACCAAAAATCGGCACAATCGGATCGCCTTGATTCATCCGATCTGTCGCATCCAGTAAAATAGTGATTTCGAACTTTTCCGGCTCTACGGAAACGCCCTGCGCCACCCGAGGCGTTTCCGTCGGCAGGGCGAAATCGTAACCGCCGCGCGTGGCTGGCGTGCTGCCGGTATTGATGGTGATTGAGCGGGTGCGCGAAATATTCTCCGGATTGAATTCGAACACCAGAACCAGCGGTGGTATCGCCAATGCGTATTCGACAAGCATTCCCTTCATTACATTTGGCATACGCTCACCTCATCCATGACTTCCCCCTGTCGAGCCGCCAACGCGGTGGTGAATCTGGTTGGCGATACTGGCCGCCACATGCTTATCAGAGCTCCCTTGCGCAATATGAATAGCTTGCAAAGCCATGTGCTCACGTTTGACGTTTTGGGTGACCGGATACCGCGCCAGCTCCGCCGCAATAAGCTGTACAATGGCATGTGCCCGTCCCTCATATTCGGAGGGAAGCTGTAAATTCAAACGGTCAATTCGTATCATTTTATCGCCTCGGGAAAATCATTCGCCAATTCACCCATATCACGCAGGGAAACCTCCCGACCATCTTTACTCAGTTCCCGCCATACGGCGAGTGCAACATGCCCGCGATTGATTGAAACCCCTTCGCCGGCAGCAAGATAAGCCGCATGCAAAGCTGCATTGCGGATATTCCCACCCGATAGCGAAACCGCACTGCCCAGCAACAGCGGATCGACATCCTTTTCTATTGGTGCATGCGGCGGCAACAAACGACGCCACAAGCGTGCCCGATCTGCGGCATCAGGACGTGGAAAATCAATCACCATTTGAAAGCGACGGGCAAACGCTGTATCCAGATGTTTGCGCAGATTTGTGGTCAGAATACACGGGCCGCGATGCGCCTCAATACAAGCCAACAAATGACTAACCCCCATGTTGGCATAGCGATCATGGGCATCTTTAACCTCGCCGCGTTTGCCAAACAGGCTATCTGCTTCATCGAACTGCAACACCATCGGTTGATCGCTGGCTGCTTCGAAAAGCGCATTCAAATTTTTCTCGGTTTCGCCGATATATTTACTAACCAAGCGCCCCAGATCCACTCGGTATAGCGGCCAGCCCAAGGCATTGGCAAGCACGGATGAAGCAAAGGTTTTACCTGTGCCGGAAGGGCCGGAAAATAGTGCAATCGGGCCGCCGACGTGCTTGCCGCCCCATTCGCCGACAACCACATGCCGTTGCTCGATCCAGAGCAGAAATTCACGCAACATCACGATACGATCAGCAGGCAGAATAAGATCATCCCAATCGCCCGGCAATTGAACAAGCGTGGATCCCGGCGGCGGCACAGGCTCCGCGTAGCCTCCGGCCAAACGTACAGCCAGTCCTTCAACAGGCCGTATGGGCGCAAAATGATCCGCACTTTCTATGCGTATCAAGCGACGCTTGCGCAATGCCGCATTCTTATTCACAGCCTCATGCAGGGCAGCAATCCAAGTAGAATCAAGTGCCAGCAATTCCTGAATCAAAGCTAGACTCGGATAAGGCGCATTGCTTCCCGACTGTAATTCCCGGTACATCGAGGCGATTCTCGGCTCCAGTTCGGGTGCAACCACGCAGACGAGAATATCCAGTTCTATTTCAGACAAACCTGCAATACCGAGTGCCATCCATGTTCCATCCATGCCTCTGACCGTCGCTACTTTTGTCTGTAATTCATGCAGACGCGCCGTTTTGGTTTCGCTGACTTCCTGACCTCGCCGTGTGCACAGCACATGCCAGGCAAGCCACTCCATGCGTTCCCATTCGGGAGTCAATGAATGCAATCGGGGCTGCATGGATACTGCTTCCATTACGACGATACCTCATAGATAGTCAACATCAGAGGGTTACTGCGCACAGTAAGTAAAGCCTTATCGCTGCTTCGCTCGTAGCTATATTCGGCGTAGAGAACCGCTTGTCTGGCAGTGTTAATCGGCAAGTCGATGGATACAACAGATACATCGGGAATAACAGGAATATGATTGGGATCAATCATTTCGGATTTAATATTAAAGGAAGAAACCGATGCATCTACAGATGCCTGCCAACCATTTACGCTATCCCACACCTCCCAGCGTAAATTGACCACCTGATCTATCTTTCCGGCTATCCATATCTGAAGCGCATCGACCTTATCTCCAGTAGTTTCTATAATTCCAGTGTCTTTGTTTTTAATGACTTTTGGAAAAACTTCAGCATCTTTAATACCGAAAATAAGACTTTGGGCGCAACCGCCTGCATAGATAAAACAGGCTGCTGGAACCCATCCCTCTCGTCCGCTGTTAACACTGATCGCTGCCATCACCGGCGTTTGAACAATTGCCGAGTAATCCTCGCCCGCGAGCACGGTCTCGGCATGATCCATGTTGCCATCCACCGTGAATCCGGTCGCGCCCACCAATAACGCCTCTTTCGCTTTCACACGGGGAACCACTGGAGCCAGCGTAAATTCGTAACCTACCGATGGTCGATAAGCGACCTCGCTGCCCTGCGTCGACCAAATCTGATTAATAGACTCAATCGTGAGGGACTCAAAAACAGCTTGGAAATGAAACTTTTGTCCACTTTTCCCCAAAACTTTCTGCGGGTATTCATGAAAAACGCGAATCACTTCGCCAAGCAATCTTAAATCCTGCTCACCCTCGCTAACCGGATCGCCACTCGTTCCGCCATGATCTTCAATTTTCTTTGCCACTGGCGTCACCAGACAATGAACCCTTAACCAGCCCGTTTCCCCGGAAAGAATATCTGCATCGAACTCAAACGGTTCAAAGCGATAGAAAAAAAGGTTGACCCAGTCGTCATCATCTTTGTAGTTCTCAAACGAGTTTTTAGGGGCGCCGAAATACACCTTGGGGTTTCTTTCCGCCCCGATCGTTTCAAGATTTTTCTGCAAAAAACCTCTGATCGCAACACATGCCTGAGAAAGCGACGACTCCATCGGCACAGCCATGTCCTATAACCTCCTCAGATAATTACGGCTGGAAAAATCACCGGATACAGATGTGGATGGTGTTTTTGTGGGCGCTTTTGCTTCCGAAACAACCACCACATCGACCTGCCCGATATGCACCTGCGGAACAGCAGGTGCGGATGGATTGGCGCTGGACGGTTTGCTGAAAGCATGTTCGCGCGGCGGCGCTTCAAGCTTTCTGGCTTCGGGTATTTGGTCCGTCATTTCCACTTTCGTATCGGCGGCTGGCTGCACTGACGAAACACCTCGAGCTTCCTGTGCCTCAAATTCATCGGCTTCCCGAGTTCCCGTATGTTGCATATCTTGCGAGGTTCGAAGCGAAGCCACGCTGTCTGAGCTTAGTTCCGAATTGTGTTGCCCTACCTTGGTGTTTGAATTCAAAGACACAGTTTTTCCAGTGTTATGTGAAGAAAGTGGTTGCGCTGCCTGTCGCGGCTCGGATGAATCGCTTAAATGCTCAAAAGAGCCTTGTGCTGCTGCATCGGCCTTGCCTGAGTTGCTTTTGGCATCCTGCTTTGATAATACAGCAGACCGATCATTCTCCTGTCCAACGATGGCACCTGTAAGCCCGCCGAAATTTCGACTTGTTCCCGGAACAAAAACATCAACGCTATTTTTTTCGGAAGGGTGTTGTTCGCCTCTGTCAGAAGATGAATTCGGCAATAACTTGGACTGCCGAACATCGGCGACCTTGCTATGCCGGGTATCCTGAGAAGCTTCGGACACTTGGTTTTGATGTTTTTTCTTCGGCTCTGTTTCTTGCTTCGTAATCGCAACCTGATCAGCAGATAGCTGGCCGGGCTTATCTGCCACTGGCGATAAGGCTAGATCAAAGCCCCCGCAGGAGTTCATGGCATGCGGCATAGAAGATGAATGCGTTGGCCTGTGTGCATCCGCCACCACCCGCGATAAATACCCCTTCGCAATCGGCATGCTGCTAGCTCCCGCCCGGTGAAATATCGCCGATGCCGCGCGAAGCATCAATCATATCCAGGTATCTTTGCCGCCGTTGTCTTGGCATGCGCAATATCTCATCCTCACCCCAGTGGTAATACCATGCAATTTTGTGAATTTCCGGGATAATCTGCGCTGATGATTTGCCAATCAAGGCATACGGATTAAGCGCAACCATATTATCCGCTTGGCAGGCAAGGCAGGAAACGCCTATTTCACAACAGATTTCCGGAACAACCGCCTCTAATGCCGCTTCAATCGTTGCCCTATCGTGTGCGGAAAAAACAATGTCTTCACTTGCCTGCCCGCCATCAATTGAAAGCAAACAACGGCGCAACAATTCGGCACAATTCTGTTCCTCATCAACCAGCCAGGACAATGCACTTTGATCGCTTCCGTCAGGTACTCGAAACCGACACATGCCTACAGAAGTCTGCACATCGACAAAAGGATAGCCTTCACCCGCAGTCTTGACTGGCAATTGCGATAGCTGCAGTTGAAAATCGAAATCGGTATGGCACTTCGTGCATGTCGCCGAATACCAGCCGGCATCGCCGTCCAGCATAATTTGCAACCGTCGCATCAGGTGCTGACGATCGCCAACGCTCAACGCTGCCACATTGTTGACATCTGCCGACTGGCCACCGATTTCGTCCAAAGCTGCACTAAGACATTGTGTAACAGCATCCGGCATAGATCTACATGCAGAGGATTCTGCCAGCGTCAGCTCGATTTGGCCTGTCAGTGGGCTAAACAAAAACCCTCTATGCAGCCCATTTTCGGCTGCAATCCCACCCGGTAGCAGATTATCCCGCACCTTGCGCCTGTCCCTGTTTAGCTTTCAGAAGGCTCGGAAACAGCAGTATCTCGCTCCCAGCCTTCATGTTCCAGCTTAATGGTTTGGATGCCGACTGCATTGGTTGTACCAGCATCGAAATCAGGCAGCGCCTGATATTCCGATACCCAAGCGCGGTACACTTTATAGGAGATTGCAACCTGCCCCTGCAGGTTGAGTACATTGATCACGATATCTTTACGGAAACCTTTCAGTGACATGGCAATGTCACCTTCGTAGTTGTTGACTTTGTTGGCCCAGTTCTCGAATACCGGATCATGCGTTAATCCCTGTTCCAGCGTGACTGCCTCATATTTGGTGCCTCCGGGCAGTTTTCGAACATGGGTAGGGTCGCCAGCAGTGCGCCAGTCCACAGCTTCTGTGGTTTTCTTTAATGCGCCCATCTTTTTCAAGCCTGCGACAGGCTGACCGTCAATCAAAACTTGAAATTTGAATGTTCTGTATGGATCGTGGCGATGTGCATTTACCGGAAATAGTGGTGCTGCCATAGTTGTCTCCCTTTAATCCTGACCGACTTTTTGTTGGATGCGGACAATCACAAACTCAGCCGGTTTTACTGGCGCAAAACCGACAATGACAATCACCTGGCCGCGATCAATATCACCCTGTGTCATGGTGTCTCCCAAACCGCAGCGCACGAAATAGGCATCGGAGGTCTTTTCACCCTGAAAAGCGCCGGCACGAAATAAACCGTTCATAAATGAACCGATATTGGCGCGCAATGACGACCACAACGTATGTTTGTTCGGCTCGAATACAGCCCACTGAATGCCATCGTAAATACTCTGCTCAATCATGATTGCCGTACGTCGAACAGGCACATAACGCCATTCCGGATCGGTTTTGGTGGCAAGTGTCCGTGATCCCCAGATAACGGGACCTGAACCAGCTACCTTACGCAAACAATTTACGCCGAGGGGATTGAGCTGATCTTGCTCGCCATCTTCAATGATATATTCAAGACCGGCAACACCAAGTAGTCCGCTTTCCAAACCGGCCGGCGCTTTCCACACGCCGCGCCGCCCATCGGTTTTGCCCCATATACCTGCGGCATAACCACAGGGGGGAACTCGCACAGTCCGGCTTGCGCCGGGGTTTGTTTCCGCATGATAGAATGGGTTTGCGACTTTCACCCAAGTATAATAAAGCACGCTATATGTCTTGTTTGGCAGCGTCAGATCAGTCACATCTTTTTGTGTTTCCAGTTCGATGCTGGGCGGATCCACGATCACCATGCGGCTTTTCATCTGCTCGGCATGTGCAATAGCCTCATCAATAACCGGTTGGCCTTCGGGATCTATAGTTTTGTCTTTCGGCCAATTTTGACCCGGTAGACAAAGGATATTGATATCACGATATTTCAGAAATGCGGTAAATACGGCCTTGTAGTCATTTGTCTCCGGATATTGGCCATTACTGCCATTTTTCAGGCTATCTTCAGATGAAATGCTCGCATCAGCGCTTGCCTGGCCTGTTAGTTCGCTGCCACCGTGATTGCTTGGTGAAATGCCCAATAACAAGATTGGCGCAATCCCGGTGTCTGATGCAATGATGACTGATGAGGTCGCATTGCGCGTTCCGGATGTGAGCACCAGTTTGTCGTCAACCGCTTCGCAGGTGAACTGGGTTAGGCGATCTACCGAGCCGCTGGATCTTACTTCTGCTTGTATGCTGCTTGCTAAATCGCTCAAATTTGCAAAAGACTCTGCTGGCACGGTTATTGTGAAATCGTTTCCATCAATGCTGCCTGCCAATTCTCTATCCGCATCTGAGTCAGCGGTTATGTCGAGGGGTAAAATTAAAGCTGATAAACTGCCGCTAGTGCTGATGCCCAAATAGTTATCGGATGCGAAATCTGCGGGAACATCGACAAGTTGAACGGTCAGCAGTTCAGAGGCATCATTGATGACACCTTCAATGAACTGAGAACTATCTGAGTCCATACTAACATTCATGAAACTCTCTGCGGCGGAAAACTCGCCATCATCATTTTGCCAGCCGATTTTCACATCGTATAAGTTATTATCAATTGAACTGACTGACATTCGAACAACCATCCCATTGGCCCATAGCCCTTCGTTAAGTGCCGTAAATTCGATACCATTCATATCGTCAACGGTACCGGCACCCGTTATTTCAGGGTTATCGAGGTAGGCTACTGCTTTTGCTCCTTTATCCGATGTTAATGGGCTTGCTGCATTCCAGCCTTTGGTAATACGCACAATATAAGCTGCAGTACCACCGTTCTGGAAGAATGCAGACACCGAGAAGCCCATCGGGTCGCCATCGGCAGTGCCGGTATCTCGAATGCCACCGTACTGTTTATCGTAATCATCCCATTTAAAAATAAGCTCTGGCTCACCGATGGAGCCTTGGCTTGTATAACCGATAAATGCTGCCGTGGATGTTCCCACACCTTCAATCGGCTTGGAGCCGCTGGGGATTTCTTCGATATAAACTCCGGGATGTTGGTAGCTTGGCATGGTTTCCCTCCTGCAATGCATGCGATTCCGATCAATGCCCTGCGCGGGCTGGTTTGATAAGCAGACAATGATTGCCCAGTCTAAAGCCTTATTACTTTTGCGGTATCCCATAAATATGGGACAACGATGTGCGATTAAGGGGCTGCTGATCAATAATTTGTTTGGTGGATGCTTGCCTCGCGAGTACATTGAGCATTCAAATATGCAGCTTTATCATGTGATGCTTTGCGGATTGGGATGCTATGAATAAATGATAAAAAACGGAGTCAAGTCATGAGCGAAAAAGGCAAACAACATGCGATGGATGGCAACATGAAGAGTGTAGCAAGGCCCACACATGCTGAAGGTGTGAAAACCTTGTTGCATGCTCAGAATATGGGCACGTTGAGCACGCATTCATCGCATCATGATGGTTATCCCTTTGGTTCGATGATGCCGTATGCTCTTGATTCGCTTGATAGGCCATTGGTGTTGATTAGCTCTATGGCGGTGCATACGCAGAATATTTTGCATAACTCGAAAGCCAGCCTCTATGTGGCTGAAAGTCGTGCTGAGGGTGAATCGCTTGGCACAGCACGGCTGACATTGATGGGGGACTTGCAGCTGGTGCGGGATTCAGATGTTGACGCTGTGCGTGAGTGTTATCTCAGTGCCCACCCCAATGCCCGACACTGGGTGGATTATGATGATTTTTCGTTTTACCGTATGGATGTTGCACACGTCTATTTTGTGGGTGGTTTTGGTATTATGGGTTGGGTGAATGAGCTGGAATATAGCGCTGCTGTGCCGGATCCTTTGATGCACATTGCGGCTGAAGTTATTCAGCATATGAATGATAATCATGCCGATGCCTTGATCACATTGGTGAATCACCACAGCGACAGGGGAGCCGATGAAGTGCGCATGGTGGGGGTTGATCGTTTGGGTTTTGATGTGAAAGTGAGCGTCGCTGATGCGGTGCGTGGATTACGTATTGCTTTTACCGAGCCGGTTCATAATGCGCTTGAAGTGCGGACTATGTTCGTATCCATGTTGCATGATGCGCGTGGGCAGACGAATGCCTGATTGAGGAGAATGTTTTTTGTGTTAGAAGATAGAATAATGCGCCCACGCAACAGCTCCGTTTTGCAAGCGCACCTGAAACCATTCACCTTGAACGGACAATTTTGTGACTTGGGTACCTCGAACCAGCTTGTATAATACTTTTCCGGATCTGCTCGGGGCGCTCCTGATATTACCAATCCTGACAGCCACGTTCAGCGTGTTATCGGCGGTGGCAGTTGCCTGAACTATCTTAGCATTAACGATTACTCGTTGCGGTGATTTTTGCAGTGATACATTTAAATTAGCTGTGATGTGAACCGGTTCGTTGGTTGTAAGCACGGGGGTGGAGTTATCTGCTGTGGTTTTGCTTTGTATAGCGGCCGGAAGAGACTGCTTCGTGCTGTGGTTTTGCAGTTGTTGCGCCGTTTGTGAAAGGGGTTCCTGCTCAATGGGCCAGAAAAACCATACAATAGCAGCCGCTGCAAAGCTTGCAGCGATCAGGGTTCTGGATATGAACTTTTTATGCGAGGTCTGATTTGATGGGCTGGGCGTGGCCGGTAATTCGATAGCGGGTGTTTCGAGGTGTCTCGGTAGCCGTTCCTGTTGCGTGGGGGCTGTATCAAGTAAAGCCTGATCTATCGGCTGAGCAGTATTGAGGCTCTCATCGTGCTTGTGGAATGCGCTGGTGTGTGTGGATGGGATAGTATATTGCGGCATCAATGCATCGAGATTATCTTGAATGCTTTCGATGAATTGATCCGTGTGGTCGCATGAATGGGTTGAGCTTTGTTTTTCGTTTGTGGTAGCAAAGGTTACAGTTTGCTGTTCCAGAAAAGTATTAAACTCGTTTTGAAGTAACTCAAAATCATGCTCGTTGTTTTTTTTAGATTCTGTTAAATTATTATGGTTGTTGTGATTATCAGTCATGATTATCCTTCCAGCGCAGCTATCAAGCAGGGCAACAATAACCAAGTCGTGAGTTAAAATACAATTCAGATTTTTTTGTAAGCAACAGCGCTCAGGATCCGTTGAGGGTAGACATGACTTGCTTGATTGCTCCGTAATTGTGCAGGATTTATTGCGAATGCATGAACAAACAAATCGGCAGCAGATGCATGTCATAAGTCCGGGCTGGGGTTTCTAATACAGGCAGGGCAGACTTGCCTGCAAAATTACTTTTTCTGGGATGACTATGAACGAATTTGAAAAGCGCGGCACATTCTCATTGGCAGGTATTTATGGCCTGCGCATGATGGGCTTGTTTTTGATATTACCTGTATTTGCCTTGTATTCCGAAGGCTTGCATGGCGTGACACCAGCGTTGATGGGCTTGGCGCTGGGCGCGTATGGCTTCACGATGGCGATGTTGCAGATTCCATTCGGCTGGATGTCGGATCGCATCGGCCGTAAGCCGGTGATTGCTGCAGGTTTGTTGATCTTCGCAATCGGCAGTGTGGTTGCGGCGATGGCCGATTCGATCTGGGGCGTGATTCTCGGACGAGCCTTGCAGGGAGCTGGTGCAATAGCAGCGGCGATGATGGCTCTGCTGGCCGATCTCACACGTGAAGAAGTGCGCAGCAAAGCCATGGCCATGGTAGGCATGACCATTGGTATGTCGTTTACACTGGCCTTGGTGATTGGCCCCTTCCTCGATACATGGATTGGTGTGGATGGTATTTTCTGGCTGACGGCTGTGCTGGCGATTTTGGCGATTGGTGTGTTGTTTTGGCTGGTGCCCAATCCGTTGCCTGCCGATACGCATAGCCATCGGGATGTGCTGTCGCTTCCGAATGAATTCGGGCGTATTTTAAAGAACCCACAGTTGTTGCGTTTGGATGCGGGAATCATGATTTTACATGCGGTGATGATGGCCGTTTTTATTGGTCTGCCGTTTGTGTTGCGTGATCATCTGGGTATTCCTGTTTCCGAGCATGCCTGGGTTTATTTACCTGTTCTGGTAACCGCATTGTTGCTGATGGTGCCGATGATTATCATGGCTGAGAAAAAAAACATGATGAAGCAGGTGTTTGTCAGCAGTATTGTATTGATTGCGACAGCATGTGTTTTGTTGGGGCTGTGGCATGATTCGATGTTTGCCGTGGTGACAGCGCTGTTTTTATTCTTTGTCGCGTACAATGTGTTGGAAGCGACCTTGCCCTCATTGATTTCACGCATGGCTCCGTTGGATGCCAAGGGTACGGCGATGGGAGTATATTCCACATCCCAGTTTTTTGGGGCTTTTTTGGGTGGTGCTGTGGGTGGCTGGTGTTATGGCGTGTATGATGTGCAGGGTGTGTTCTTTGGCGCGGCGGGGATCGCTGTGCTGTGGTTGCTTATTGCGCTGGGCATGCAGATGCCGATCATGCGCTCATCGATGATGGCACATATTGATAGCACTACAAATGCCGAGGAATTGCAGATCAAGCTGTTAGCACTGGCCGGGATCAGTGAAGCGAAAGTTGTGCCGGAAGAAAACACGGTGTTTTTGCGGGTGGATAAAAAGGTGTTTGAAGATGATGCGTTGGAAGCATTGTTAAAACCGTACCGTAAGTCTTCAGATCAGCATGGTTCAAAGGTTTCATCGGCGAAGTGATATTCAGCCGGGTCAAAAAATGATTGCGATGCCTTATGGCCAGCATATTCAACTTGTGCCTGTGAAAAATGCCAAAGAATTGCGTGGTTTATTAAAAGGTTGTGATATTGATATGGATAGTATCAGGGATAAAGCGGATAGATTTTGATGATCGTTCTCGATTCATCATGCTGGCTTGAATATTTTCTCAATGCTAAACATGCAGAAAGCTATGCAGCAGTGATTGAAGTAGATGTTGCGACTGATGGTACAAGGAGAGGATGATATCAAGCGTATGGCGTTTGCCTGATGCAATGCGCGAAATGAGCCCTGACCTTTCTTTCCTTGAAACCCGATTCAAACACCCATATGTCAAGCCAGGTACCGTTATATGCAAACACCCATATGTCAAGCCAGGTACCGTTATATGTATGTCAAGCCAGGTACCGTTATATGTCAAGCCAGGTACCGTTATATGTTGGGGCTTTTTTGGGTGGTGCTGTGGGTGGCTGGTGTTATGGCGTGTATGATGTGCAGGGTGTGTTCTTTGGCGCGGCGGGGATCGCTGTGCTGTGGTTGCTTATTGCGCTGGGCATGCAGATGCCGATCATGCGCTCATCGATGATGGCACATATTGATAGCACTACAAATGCCGAGGAATTGCAGATCAAGCTGTTAGCACTGGCCGGGATCAGTGAAGCGAAAGTTGTGCCGGAAGAAAATACGGTGTTTTTGCGTGTGGATAAAAAGGTGTTTGAAGATGAAGCGTTGGAAACATTGTTAAAACCGTACCGTAAGTCTTCAGATCAGCACTGATTTACAGGTGTTTCCCCTTTTTTACTCAGTGATGAGCGTGCTGCCCGTGAGTTAAACGAAGACATGCAGCGGAACTGATTCGCCACGGGGCGCAAAGCCTGCAGGCGTGAACTGATGATTCAATTCGGCTCGGTCGCGCATATATTACGCTATGTGCTTGATGCGACGGCCATTAGCAATTTGCGCGCCTGGCACTCAAAAGAACTGCACGTTTAGAGAAGTTTCCCGTTAGATCATGGGATACTTGTCTCCCCCTCAGTGTTTATAGTCGAAATATTCATTGCCTGTCTATGAAGTGCTTTTGTACTTTGGACGCACTATCCTCTGTCATTGCAATGGATGTACCGGGAAGCAGGAGCAAAATGACCCTGTGATTTTACCATAATAACTCATGCCAGGCACCGACAAACGGTCGCATCCTGCGCCCCAAAGGCGGCCCGGCCTATTTCTACACGCTCGTATCAGCAGAAAGCGAAGAACTGAAATTCGCCATCAATCGTCAACGCTTTCTGGCCGAACAAGGTTATGATTATCTGATCGAAGACTGGGGTGATACCGTTGATTGATGAGGGCGTTTGTGAGAACTAAAAGCTTGGCATCCGACTAAATACAAAATAAGGCATATTTCAACAGCTTGCAGAATAATGCAGATCAAAGGTTTACAACATGCCCTGCATATCAATGCTGGATTTTGTTTTGACGCATTCCCGACTTGTTCTGGAGTTTGGTGACATAATTACTATTATGCCTGCAAATTGAATTGGATTGGATTTAATAAAGATTAGCTTAGATTGGATCATTTCGGGGCAATAGTCCCAAACAAGGGGCGACAACATGGTTCTTTCGAATGTTATATTCTGGGTCTTGGCAGTTGGTGCACTGGCAATAGCTATCGCGGGTGTAAGAGACAGGGTCGTGATCTATTATGACAAGAAAGATTTTTGGGTGTCTTTTCTGCCATGGGCTGTGTATTTCGCGGGTATCATTGCTGTAGGCCAGACTCAGCCAGGCGTGCCTGTGGATTTCAAAGCGCTTACCGGAGAACAAACTACGATTCTACAAATCACAGGCATTATCGCGTTTGTCGTGTTTGTTGAGGTAACGCGACGAAGCATAAAATATAATCGAAGTTTTCCGATTGGCGGTGTTGTGTTGGTATTCAAGGTTATATTTGCAATTGTTGCCGTGGTCGGGTCGCTTGCAGCAATGGGTCGTCTCATGGAAGGAAAATCAACTATTTTCATCAGGGTTAAAGGTTTGTTTATTTGTAACTATTCAGCACCCATCATAAATGCGGGTTTTTTGTCGTCAAACAGCAT
>CAYOTF010000038.1:0-2132 GCA_964406805.1 uncultured Zetaproteobacteria bacterium
GATGCAATCAAATGTGTATCTTCCGTCGAACCAATAACAATGATCAATGTCGGCAGCATGGCACTGAGAATATTCACCGGAATACCAAACCACCCCATCATACCAAGCGTCCAGATCAAGCTGAGTCCGGCAGTTAATAAAGGAATAAAAGCCGCTGCAGCGCTACGCATCAACACGAGAATCACCAACAGCAGCACAGCCGCTGATAACGGCGCAAGCGTGCGCATATCCGAAAACAGGGTTTGTTTCATCTCCATCTGAATGCGTGGTGAACCCATTTGAAACACACGTTCAAAATGCTTTTCCGAGACTGCGATTGCCTGCTCTAGCGCAGTATATAGTTGTCCATTGGACTGATGTTGCACGGCATCCGGTTTCAGCGTCACCATCAAAGCCAGTTCTTCACCCGTAGCTGAAACAAGATTACCCGTAATCAGCGGATTATAAAGAATATCCTTTTTAAGTTTATCGACTTCAGTCTGATCAACTGGCAGGTGTTCCATCAACAATTGCGCAGTGATGCGCCCTTCTTCGTACCCCTGCTCTCCAGAGCCTTGCTCTCCACGCAAACTGCGCAACGTAAATATATCGTTTACGCTCTGAACCTCATCCAAAGCAAGCAAACGATCATGCAATGCTTTCAGCGCAGTGAGTTTATCGACAGTCCACAAAGCCTGATCGCGCACAAAAACAAGTGTGCGGTGATCGGAACCAAATTCACCCACCACACGCTCATAGTTTTTGTAATTGGGATTATCCTTTGAGACCATACTTTCAATGCCTGCATCAATCTGCAGATGCTGAATACCTGTAGCTGCCCCAGCCGTAACAATGATCAACAGCATCATCAATAACAAACGATGCTGCAATCCGAACATCAATATCCGATTCATTGTCCCCCCCCTTGCTTCAGCACCGCAGGCTCATGTTCTGATGCAAGCGAAGCATCTGTAGGTACAGCTTTATGAGATACAACTTTACGAGGCACAAACAGTGAGACATCAAACATCGACTCCGGCACATAATCACTCGAATACACACGTCGATCGATTTTTAGAGTTGAACGATAATGATTCTGATAATTTTCCACGATAATCATATCAGCGCGCCACATTTTTCCACTCACCTGATGCATATCATGCCGCGTCTGTCGTTTAAGAAGCCGCCCCTGTGAATTCAAATAATCGATACGCGTGACAAAAAAATTATCCTGACGAATGAGCATCGTGCGCGCACTGTATGTGCGCCGGGCATGTTTCACATCAAACGACACCGCCTGCACCACAAAATACAACACATTGCCATCCACAATGTCGTTATCTCGATGATAAACAAAATCACGCATATCTTCCGGCATCAGATCTTCTACCGAAAACTCACTGCCCAGCATCTGCCCACCCTCAACGCCGCCAACATACGCAATCGGTTTCATGCCCAAGGCCGGTAAATAAATCCGGCTATTGCGGCGACCATCAAGCTGGCGTGTAAATAGCAATACCGAACCGGCTATAGTCTCCGGATAAATAAATTTAATCATGGCTTTAAACGTGCCTTCTTTTTCCATACGCGAATAACGAAGCAAGCGCCGTACATCATGATGTTGCCTGGCATCCGTCATCACCAAGGTCTGTTCCTCATAAACATAAGGATATAACTCATGTCGTTTCAGTGATTCCATTATAATTTCTGCGCCCGTAAGGCCCGCCAAACGATGAGAATGATTGTCCGTCATCTGTTTCAACGTCACTCCCGCAGCCCATGCGGGCGTTTGCTGCATAACAAAGAGCGCCATAAAAACAACAACGCCGGCAAAAAAAACAGTGCGCATACAAGCTTTTGGAATAACGAACACTTAGAGTTTCTTCTCTGCCGAAAGCGTTGGAAGCTTTAATACGGCCATCGCCATTTTTTCAGAAAACCGAGCCAATAGCTGCGACATCGCTGCAGCCATTGCAGCATAATCCCCCTCAGCAACATCAGCCGAACTCACCATCTGATCAAAATAACTGCGCGTATCTGCACCGGCTTGCTGAATATGCCAGCGTACCTTCAAATGAATGTACCCGTCCGCCAAGCGTTCAAACTGTCGAATATCAATCAAAAATGACACATCGGCATGCATGGAGCCCGGA
>CAYOTF010000038.1:2149-14460 GCA_964406805.1 uncultured Zetaproteobacteria bacterium
AGGGGGATGTAAACACCGATACGGAGCCCAAACGATCGGCCAAATTATCACTTAGAGTACGGGCAAGATCATCACGTAAACGTCCGCCCCATTGATGGCTTTCCGAAATACGCAAATGATTCTGCGCATCCCGACTAACCATGCGCGGTCGATCCAGATAACGGGGAATCTCCAGCTGGCGAATAGCGATCTGTTGCACAGAGCTCTGCTGTACAGAATTTCGTGGTTTGTCGCTATTCAACGGCGTTGAGGCAGATATTGTATTTAACACATAATACTGCGTCACAGCAGATCCACAACTCATCAGTAACAACACACTCAAGGCCAAAACCAGCTTGGATACTATGCTCATTATTGATCTCCTGAGTTCGGTTTGCCAAAAATAATTGCATTGGGATGACGCTCCAACAAATCAACAAAGGATCGAATAGCACGCGCCATATCCGATAAATCCTGACTTAACTGGTTCACCCGATATTGCAATGGTGAAGCAGGATCCAACGTATCGTTCACATTTTTTAGAGCTATTTCAGCCTGATCCAGTGTTTTACGGCCTGCAGCCAATACGTCATTAAAATTCTTGGCCATCGGCTCTGCTTGTTGATCCAAGGCTTCAATCACATGACGGAATGACACTAACGTGGCACGCAAATCGCCCAGCATCTGTTGCGCCGAGGGATCATTAATTAATGCATTTGATCCATGCACCAGCGCAGCCAGATCTTCACCAATTTTATCAGTTTGCACCTTATCCAGCTTGGCCAGAATACTTTGCAGGGATGTGGTAATCTGATCAAAGCCACCGGCAATCGAAGGAATCTCAGGTAAATCACTATGCCCCTTGGCCAACAAGCGTATTGGCGATTCCGGATGCATATCAAGCGCAATATACAATTGTCCGGTCAATAAGCTGCCCGTTTGTAGCTGTGCGCGCAGACCGCGCGAAACCAGGTTTGCCAGCACTTCAATCGATGTCGCATCACCATCCGCATTGCTTTCCACAATACGTTCCGGCTCGATCTCAATGATCACAGGAATACGGAAACTTGCATCCGTACTATCAAACTCCAAACGCACATCGGTCACCAAACCAACCTGAATGCCTTTAAATTCAACCGGAGCACCCACACTCAAGCCGCGTACCGATCCATCAAAGAACACCACAAAACGAAATTTCCGGGTATAGGTTTTGGCAATAATCTCATCGTAATTGGCAAACAGGCTAAATACGATATCTTCTGCATTCTCACCCGGACTATGAGCCATGGCTTGCGAATCAAACGCAATGCCACCATAAATCATCGATTGCAATGATGTGGTATGCAATTCCAACCCATCAGCACTGACCGAGAGATCAATTCCACTGACATTCCAGAAATGGCTATTGCCATGCACCAGTTCATCGTACGGGGCGCGGACAAACGCATGCACAAAAATACTGTGTTTATCATTGGCTAACTCATAACCCAATACCTCACCGGCTTGAATACCCTGATAGTAAACCGGTGAACCCACATCCAATGAACCCAGCTTATCGGTTAACAACGTCACCCGAATACCATCCACATCGGATTTCACAATCGGCGCGTCATCCAATGCAGTGAAACGATAATGCGCCGCACCATGCCCTGGATCTATCTCGATATACGAACCGCTGACCAGCGTGCTAAGACCGGATACACCGCGCAAACTCAGTTGCGGACGCACCACCCAAAAACGTGTATCACGATGCAAAAACGATTCCGCTTCCGGATCGAGCCGAGCCGTCAAGACAACATGTTTGAGATCCTTGGTAAATTTTAATGACTTCACCACACCGATTTTCACATCTTTGTATTTAATCTGTGTTTTACCGGCTTCAATACCCTCAGCCGTCGATAAGGTAATGATAATTTCAGGCCCTTGATTGCGAATGGTTGTAACAATCAACCAAACACCAATGCACAGCGTTAAAAAAGGAATCAACCAGACAATCGAAAATGTACTGCGTTGTTTCACCACCGCATGGCCATCCGGCACAGCATGATTCATCTCAGCCATGTGCTTGCCCGATCATCAATTAGCTGCATAGCAACGTACCATGTCATGCCTCCAGTCTGCTCCCGATGCATTTTTCCTCATGCTCTGCTTTAGTGTCAAACGGTTTGGTATCAAACGAATTGGTATCAATCGAATTGGCATCAATCGAAGCCACCTCATCCAACCCATCCCAAATCAAGCGCGGATCAAAGCTTTGTGCTGCAAACATCGTCAATACCACCGAAGCGGCAAAATAGCTGGCCGCAATGCCCGGTTCAATAGTAGCCAGTGCATCGAGGCTAACAAGCGAGGTTAAAATACCAATAATAAAAATATCAACCATCGACCATGAACCAATTTTTTCCGTCATACGGTACAAACGTGTGCGATCAGCCGGATTCCATTGCGATTTGAAATGTACTGATAGCAATAAAAACACCAGCGTCACCAGCTTACTCACCGGCACCATGATGCTGGCAAAAAACACAATCAGCCCCAGCGGCCACATGCCGGCCGCAATCAAATGCACAACCCCCGATAAAATCGTGCTCGGATCACCTTGCCCAAAACGAGTCACAGTCATGATCGGCAATATATTGGCTGGCAACAACAACACGATTGCGGCAATCAGCAATGCCCACGTGCGTGCGATACTGTTTGGCTTGCGCCCGTGCACATGATCGCCACAGCGGGGACAGTGCAAGCTAGTCTCCTGATTTGTATGTTCCAGGTTTTGGAGGGACTGATGCACCGACAACGCACAGGTGTGGCAATGCAGCAATCCAGCTTCGAAAGCTCTACCCAACGGCTCAGCAGACAAGCTTGCCGCTTCATTGGTCTGATGCGGCCAAAACATCGAACTATGCAAATCCTTTTGTGCCATCACGCTCACCGGTAACAGGATAGCAAAAGCCAGCAAGGAAACACCCACTTCAATTTCTGCCAAATCAAGCAATTTCACAATTGCAATCAACACCGCCAGCATGAACACAGCCAGCAAACTCCATGGCATCAAGGCTTGCAACATCCGAAACACCGAAGCCATTGCATAAGCCCGACGATTAAGCGCGGCCGGAACAAGTAAATACAAAGCAGCCAGCATGGTTAACAAAGGGAATACAATCGTGGTCAACAACACCAACAAACCCAAATCGTTCATACCCAACTGAAACAACGCCATCGGAGCCGACAACAGCATATCCGTCTCCACCCGGCCAGCCAGCTTTAACGTTATAAAAGGAAATGTATTGGCCATCACAAACAGCATCAAAGCAGCCAAATGCAGTGCTAAACTGCGCTGCACGGTTTGATCGGAGACATGGCGATACAATAAAGCATCGCAGAAAGCACAATATGCCTCGCTCTGTTCCGGCAATACCTGAATATAATGCAACGCATCACACTCATGGCATGCAATCAAATGCTTCCCCAAGCGCCCTCCCTCTTGCTAATACCTGTTGGACAAAGCCGATCTTGCGGAGAATAACCACGTTTTCATTGGAAAAGACTCTCCATTAGCTTCATGAATCAAAAGAGTAACCCCACACGCATCATCCCTCAAGCAGAGGGGAATTTGGGGGCTGTCGGGTCAGGCTTGACGGGCTGTCGGGTCAGGCTTGATAATTGGGCATATTGATTGCGGCCGAAATCTTTTCAGCTTTTTTTCGCAATGGTTCATTTTGATTCATCCTTTGATGGAGCCTTCCGGCAGACTGGCTGATGGCTGACAGTTCACGGTTCATTTCTTCCGCTAATGACGTGAGCGTTACGCCTTCCAGCCCCTGAACGATAAATGCAGCCATGGCGCGCGCTTCTGAATGTAATCTCCCCTTGCCTTGCTCATGCAGAGCAGATTTTTCAATCCCGTATTCATTGCAGACCACTTCAATAATATGATGAAGCGAGGGCGGTTTAATCATTCCGCCATAACCCGATGCGCTCAGTGCTCGCTCTGCAAAATCATCATCTCCCAAAATTTGTCCCAGGTGCGAACCGTTATGAAACTCTACCCGCCTGCCTTCACCAATACCTTGCTCGGTAAAATCAAGAAATAGCGACCTCGCTTTGGATTCATCATCAGAAAATCGAGCAAGAATCTCCTGCCTGTGAAGCCATGGGATCGTTTCCTCCCCCATATAGGCATGGTGGCTGCTCCACTCAAAACCTTCTACTATTTCACACAACCCGGCGCGCACCGGATTCAAATGAATATAGCGCACCAGTTCCAACAAATAGCTATCAGCATCGACAAGAATAGCTTTAAACCGCCCTTGAAAAAGATGACCAACAGCGTTCCGTTGCTGATTGATGTACCGCGTATACCTAAAACCCAGATTCTGAATGATTTTAGAAAGGGGAACAGAGCCAACCTGAATCAACAGGTGAACATGGTTGTCCATCAAACAAAAAGCGTGAACTCTATGTTCATACCGCGCAATGCCTGCCTGAAGGAGCAACAAGAAACGACTATGATCGGCAGCCGAAAAGAAAATATCATTCCCGCCATTGCCTCGCATCATTACATGATAATAGCCACCGGGGAGGTGGACTCTGGGTTTGCGTGCCATAAGCAAACAATCTACCCAAACACCCAATTGTCAAGCCTGACCCAGTTAATTGGTCTAATGTTTCAGGACTCATTCATATTCCTCAGATTATACGGATATTATATTGCACATAACGACCCAAATGAGGGGCGGGAGCGTAGCGAGCGTCCCTCTCGATTTGAATGGTTAGATGATTACCAATTAATGTACTGTGCCGATAGTTTTTTAAAATCACTATTTAAAACACACTTTCCTGTTCCTTCAATTTTATCAATTAAATAATCTAAGCATTCAATAAGTCGCGCATTAACGACACTTTTCTTTATGATCTCTAAAGCGATTTTTGCTTGTGATTTACAAACTTCGCCTCCCATTTTTCTTTGTATTTCATAGTGAGTAAGAGAAACGATTGCATGAGATGCATATTTATCGCCTAACATTGAAAGTATTTGATCGTAATAGACTCTTCCTCTTGGCGATACACCATTACAGTATGAAACACCCCTACCAATTCTGCACATTAAAATAACTTTTATTAATTTTTCTGCGTTATTGGGCAATATATCATTTTGATCTTGTATATAAGAAAACACAGAGTCGGCAACAGGTGCTTCATGATGAAAGTTATCCCAGCCATTATGTTTTTCTAATAATTGATCGAGTAGTGAATCAATTATTACCGCTCTTTCATTACTTGAACGATACGGATTACCGCCAACGAATTGGAAGAACTGTTCTCCCAATTCATGTTTTTCTTTATGAAGGTTTGTATTATACCCTTCAAGGATTATTCCAAGCTTGTACTTTGGCTCATCAACACAGCTCGCCCAAATTGTGGGAGCAATAATAGAAATGTTTTTTCTGACTTGCGGATCAGTTTCAGGGGCTACATATATTCCAAATGTGGTTCGTATGATACTTGCCAAATGATGACTTGGTAGCTCAGTTATTTTACCTTCAATAGTTTTTCTTGTTGTTTCATCAATTGGTGATGTATATGTTTTAAGATTCTGAATAAAAGCTTGAACCTGTAAAGCAGCCTCTGTCGGTCTATCATTAAGAACGTCTTTTATGCAAGTCTGTAACCAGCCCAAAAGTTCAAAAGCATTAATTGTGTAGTTTGTTGGATGAGAAATACCAATATCATTTCTCATATCCAATATATGCTTAAGTTTTTTATATGTGGTATTTGATATTAACTCTAATTTTCGACATGTATCAAGAAGAACAGCGTCTTTGAGAGATGCAAGATCATCATCGTTTTTATAAAACTCCCTAGCCTTACCCCCAACTGCTGAATCAAAAAAAATATCAATTCCATATGTAATGGCTTTTTTCCTAAGGTCTATAACTACTTCATTCCAAATAGCATTAAGAGAATAATCAAAAAGCCCAAAGCCTGCTCCAACTACAAATTTGGATAAATATCGAGCATCTTGTTTCACTTCACTTGGGAGGGATTCAATATAAGCAGGAAGATTCTGACCGATAATAGCTCTTTCCGATTGCTCGGCGATAATATTGTCTGATGGAAGTCCTATTTGCACAAGAAATTCAACAACCCTCTGTGCTTGTGGGTCAATTAAATCTGTATGATTTCTTTTTGCAATATCGCTCATGTTTAAACCCTCTTTTGTCATCTAACATTCATATAGACAGAATGGGCTGATATTGGGATAGACATAATCTATATATTGCCTTCGCATAGTCGCCGCTCCCATACTGTTTTTTTATGTTCGAACAACACCATAAACCTGTGCCGGGTGACAAGCAAACAGCGTCGCCGGAGCGCGAGGCGACGATGGCGCGATTCTGGAGAAATAGCGAGAGATGGTGCATTTCCCCTGGGTGGATTCGTTTGACTGGCAGCAGTGACAAGCCTTGGTCAAAGAACTCACCGAACAGGAAAACCGGAGCAAGCTCTCTTGCTTCGTGTCACCGCCTGCGCAGGAATGGTCGGTAAAAGCTTTTGAATCTGTTATTCAAAACAAGTACCGAGCAGCCCATCAAACAAACATCAGCTTAATAGCTCTAACATGCGTTGTCCCAACAGGGTGGGATTATGTTCAACACACACACCGGCAGATTCCAACGCAATAAACTTCGCTTCTGCCGTACCCTTACCGCCGGAAATAATGGCTCCGGCATGCCCCATGCGTTTGCCTTTGGGAGCAGTCGCACCAGCAATGAATGCCACAACCGGCTTGGAGACATGCTTGCGAATATAATCAGCGGCATTTTCTTCATCGGCACCACCGATTTCACCGATCATCACCACGCCTTCGGTTTGATCATCGGCTTCGAACAAACGCAGTGCATCAATAAAATTCAAACCGTGGATCGGGTCACCGCCCATACCGATACAAGTGCTCTGTCCTAAACCAGTGCTGGTCAATTGTGCGACGGCTTCATAGGTCAGAGTGCCGGATCGGGAAATCACCCCAACGCGTCCGGGCAAATGAATATGGCCGGGCATGATACCGATTTTCGCTTCACCCGGCGTGATAATACCCGGACAGTTCGGCCCGATCAGCGTGCAATCCATGCCCGCAATCTCTTTCTTTACAGACAACATATCCTGCACCGGGATACCTTCGGTGATGCAGTTGATCAATTTAATGCCGGCGCGCGCAGCTTCCACAATAGCATCGGCAGCAAAACGTGGCGGCACAAAAATCACCGTCGCTTCTGCCCCCTCCTCAGCAACAGCATCGGCAACACGATCAAACACCGGTCTGTTCAAATGCCGCTGTCCACCCTTGCCCGGTGTCACACCGCCGACAAAGTTCGTGCCATACTCAATCATCTGTGCGGAATGAAACGATCCCTGTTTGCCGGTAAAACCCTGGCAGATTACCCGCGTGTTTCGATCCAACAGTACACCCATTTTATTCCCCTCGCGCCGCAGCGACTGCAAACTCGGCCGCCTGATCCAAATCATCCGCCCAGCGCACATCCAATGCCGCATTTTTTACAATTGCCCTACCCTCTTGCTGGTTTGTGCCCACCAGACGCATCACCACCGGCACATTCATCGGATGCGTTTTAATTGCCTCCAGCAATCCATTGGCAATAATATCGCAGCGTACAATGCCACCAAAAATATTCACCAACACCGCTTTCACATGCGCATCGGTGAATAATAATTTGAACGCTTCACATACCGCCGCAACTGTCACACCACCACCCACATCCAGGAAATTGGCCGGTTTATCACCTTTAAGCTGGATAATATCCATCGTCGCCATGGCCAAGCCTGCACCATTGACCATGCAACCGATTTGCCCATCGAGTGCAATATAATTCAGACCGAACTGCGAGGCTTCAGTTTCACGCCCATCTTCTTCGTCCAGGTCGCGCAGCTCTGCGATGTTAGCCTGGCGATACAAGGCATTATCATCGACTACAAACTTGGCATCGAGTGCAATTAGCCGGCCTGCACCACTCACTATCAACGGATTCAATTCCAGCATAGCTGCATCGTGTTGGCAGAATAAACGATGTAAATTTCCAGCCAGAAGATGAAATTCAGCAACCTGATCGCCGTTCAGCCCGAGCCACGCCGCCATCGTACTGCTTTCCTTTTCCGATACCGTATCCGCCGCAATCACCACCGTCAGAATCTGCTCAGGATTTTTGGCTGCAACGTGCTCAATATCCATGCCACCGGCAGGACTCACCACAAAAGCGATTTTCTCGCTTTGCCGATCCACCAGCAGACTCAGATAAAATTCTCGATCAATGTCCATGCCCGCTTCAACATACAAGCGATTCACTTGTTTACCCGCAGCCCCTGTTTGCTTGGTCACCAATACCGAACCCAGCAAAGCATCGGCCGCTGCTTCGACTTCTTGCAACGAACGACACAGGCGCACACCACCGGCTTTGCCGCGCCCACCGGCATGAATCTGTGCTTTTACCACCCAGACATCGCCAGCCAATGCAGTGGCCGCGCTCACTGCATCAGCAACTGACATCGCGGCAATACCATTGGGTACCGGCACATCAAATGCCGCCAATATCGCTTTGGCCTGATATTCATGAATATTCATTCAACCCCCATTCTGCCCGAATCCACCCAGACTTTGGCAAGTGACCCTAAACTCTGCTACAAACACCGAAAGCGCAAACTGCTATTCCAGTTCTTTCATCGCGCCCAGGTTTGCATTGATAGCCGTTAATGTTTGCTGCATCACATCCAAATCGTGCACCGCAATGCCGTGCAGAGCCAAATCGCTCAATTTCTGAAGTTCAGGCCAAACGTGTACAAACGCCTGCTTGCCTTCTGCGGTAATCTGGGCACGCACAATACGCCGATCCTGTTGATCCTGAATGCGCTCAACCAAACCACTTTTCACCAATGAATTCATTAAACGTGTTACAGCTGCTTTATCTTTACCCAGGATATTGGCCAATCGGGATTGTGGCAAACCATCACAATGACGGATAATCATCAGCGTATCGGCTTCTTCCGGCGTAAGATTATAACCGGCATCTTTGCAAATCCGGCTGACCTGGGCTCGCACCTGAGCAGTCATGCATCCGACAAGCGGCATGATTGCGCCGAGCCCTTCATTCTGTTGCTGTTGTAAATCAAAAGCCATGAGGCTGACACTGACTCGATTGGTTGATTTTATCAATAGTTGACATTATCAATCTATTTGCAATCATTCCTACCGTGTGATTATCATTCTCTACCGTTAGCATTGGCTGGCTGATGCAGGAGAAGAAGGAGTAATATGATCCAGTTGTTTCGTAACATCACCATCGCGGCATTGTGCATGAGCATGGTCGCTATTCAGGTTGATGCTGGAGAAATGAGTTTAAAACAGGTGATCAGCACGGTGCTCGAACATCATCCGGAACTCCATGTCAGCAGCATTGATACAGCCATTGCCGCAACCGCGACACGACGAGTAGAAGGTAGCCTTGATCCGGTTGTAACAGCCAACATCACTGCAAGCAATGAAAAAACACCGACAATTAGTAATTTTCAGGCCGCAGAAAACCGCATTGGACAATTCAGCGGCACGATTTCGAAACCATTAGCATCCGGTGGTACCATCGGGGCCGACTTCAATTACATACGCAGCTCCCAGGGCTTTAATTCTCCTTTTGCCGCTCAATTGGCATTATTTAATCCATCGTATCGCAATCAAATCAATATCAATTACCGTCATCCTTTACTCAAGGGAGCGAATCGGCCGGATTACAATCAATCACTAATCAGTGCTGAAGCAGAGCTGGAACAAGCAAAAAAGCAGCAACAGGTGATTGCGCATAATCTAACCCTGCAAGTCATCAATGCGTACTACCAACTATTCTCCGACGACATCAATATTGATATTGCCAAACAAGCAGTCAAACGCGCCAAAAAGCTACTCGCCTATCAACGTTCCCGTGAACGCTTCGGACTCATTGAAAAAGCAGACCGCTTGCAGGCCGAGGCTCTGCTCGCCGCCCGTCGTACCGATCTGCAACGCTCGCTCAGTAAACGGTTAAACAACCAGAGCAGCTTAAATCGCCTCATGTTGCACGCCGCAAGCAAAGTGATCGTGGTGCAACGTGAGAGCTATTCCGAGCAACAAAACAGCACAAGACTGAATGATGAGAGTATTGATGCTGCCGTTCGGAAAGCCGAGCAATTACGCCCTGAACTACAGCTCTTCGATGCCCAGATGAAAGCGGCCAATGCCCAACTCATTATTGCGTTGGATGCAGATCAAATGCAACTCGATGTTGTCGCATCACTGGGCTCACGCGCACTTGATAGAACCCCCTTACCCGCCGTTGTCGCAGGCCTCTCCACCCACGACCATTTTGCATCTCTATCTCTGGAACTCTCCGATGCCTTGGGGCGCAATACGGTCAATGCAGGCATTCGCAAAGCCGAGTTGCAACGCCAACGCATTGAAGCAGACCGCTCTCGTGTGCTCGAGCAAATCAAAGATGACATTTCAGCCGCTCAAACTGCCATCATCGCAGGCATCCCCACGCTCACCATTGCCAAAAAACAAGTCCGGGCAGAGCAGCGGAAATTCAATGCTGAGATGCAGCGTTATCGGCAAGGGCGCTCCGATACAGCAACGCTGGTTCAATTTGAAGGCGAGCTGAGAAACGCTGATCTCAACGCACAATTGCAACAACTGACTCTTGAACTGGCGCAAACACAGTTAGCCTGGGCGCAAGGTCGTTTACTCTATGATATGGGCTTGCTGCAACATGCCTCAGCAACAATGGATCGTTTCTAACAATGAAAAACCTCATCGCTTTTTTTGTCAAACGTGGCCTGTTGGTCAATTTGATTTCCTTATTCCTGCTTTCTGCCGGCATCTATGCCGCCAGCCAAATGCAGCGTGAAGCATTCCCCAGTGTAAATTTCGATATTATTGTGGTCAGTGGCAGTTATCCAGGTGCAGCTCCGCGTGAAGTTGAACGTTTAATGCTTGCCCCGATTGAGCAGGAACTCAAAGGTATTGATGGCATTAACGCCATGCGCTCCACCGCCTTTTCCGGCACCATGCAGATTGTCATCGAAGTTGATCCCAACTTTAAAGATCGTTCACGCCTTGTATCGGACATTCAACAAGCCATTAATCGCACCGATTTACCACTTGACCTGCCTGCCGACCCTGTCATTCACGAAGTCAAATCGGAACAAGCACCTGTGCTCACCTTTTCCATTTTTGGTGACTTTCAACCGTTGGAACTCAAACATTTGAGTGACAACATCGAAGATGATGTGAGTGATCTCGATGGCGTGTCCAATGTGTTTATCCAGGGCGATTTAAAAGAAGAAATACGCATTGTACCGGATCCAACTAAAATGCGTCGTGAGCGTGTCTCCATCAATGATATTATCGCTTTGGTAAAAGGCTGGAATATCAATGCGCCGGGTGGCCGCTTAAAGTCACCGGATGGGCAAAGCATTATTCGTATTACCGGTGAATTCAGCTCGGCAGAAGATGCAGGTAATCTGGTGCTGCGTGCCAATGAATTAGGCCAGGCGCTGTATTTGAAAGATGTTGCAGATGTTCAAGACACCTTGCAACGCCCCTATCGCTATGTTGGCGCGCAGGGTGATCCTGCCATCAGCATGATCGTCATCAAAAATGCCGATGCTGATATTATTGAGCTCGTTGATCGGGTACGCAGTTATCTGGATACTATTCCTGAAAGGTATGGCCAAGGTGTGCATGTCAGTGCCTACAATGATTTATCGACCGTCACCCGTTTGCGCCTCGCTGTATTAACCAACAATGGCATGATTGGCCTTGCATTGGTATTGCTCTTGTTGATGTTATTTCTGCGTCCAGCTGTTGCCCTGACCACCGTTTGGGGCTTGCCCATCATCTTCTTCTCCGGCATCGCTGTGCTTTATGCTGCAGGCATCACACTCAATCTACTGGTCATGTTCGGCTTTATTATGGTGCTCGGTCTCATGGTTGATGATGCCATTATTATTGGTGAAAACACCACCTATCACATGGAACGCGGCCTTTCGCCTGAACAGGCGGCCATTGAAGGCACGTATGAATTGATAGGCCCTGTTACCGCCACGGTGCTGACCACCATCGTCGCCTTCTTACCACTCATGTATATGGATGGCATTATCGGAAAATTCATTTATTCCATCCCTGTAGTGGTGGTCGTTTTACTGGCATTCTCATGGTTTGAAGCGATATTTATTTTACCCAATCACATTCGTGATGTGGCAAATGCCAACAAACAACCCAAAGAACGCAT
>CAYOTF010000038.1:14476-17744 GCA_964406805.1 uncultured Zetaproteobacteria bacterium
TTTGGATTACACAAATTTACGCCTGGTTTTTACAAAAGGCCGTCAAGTTACGTTATTTAACCATCCTGCTCACCCTTGCCGGTCTGTTGGCTTCGCTGGGGCTGGCGAGCACCATGAAGTTTCAACTCTTTCCCTCCGGTGCGGAATCGACCTTTTATTTGCGCGTTAATCTGCCCACCGGCACCACGCTGGAAGAAACCCGCGACCAATTGAAACTGCTCGATACCGAAGTGCGTAAACGCATTGACCCTGCGATTTTGGAAACAACAACCATGATGGCCGGTGAAAATAGCGCCGACCAGCGCGAAGCACTGAAACAAATCGGTGATCGTTTTGGCTTTGAACGCGTTATTCTTATCCCGTTCACCAAACGCGATACCAATGCCTATGATGTAATGAACATAATCGAAAAGGAGATCCCTCCCCTCTTTCCAAATATGCAAATCAGCTTTGCCATGCAAAAGAGCGGGCCTCCAGTCGGGCGTGCTCTGCAAGTCGAATTGACCGGTGGCGATGAAGCGGCCATGAGCCGAGTCGCCAAACGACTGATCAAACAACTTGATAAAATCAAAGGTGTGTATGCTGTTGAAAGTGATTTGGAAAAGGGTGATCCGGAAATTCGTATCGTCATGGATCGCAAGTTGGCTGCTTATGCCGGCGTAGATCTGGCCACTGCTGGCACCCATATTAGAGCAGCCTTTGATGGCTTGCGTGTTTCCACCATCAAGCGTGGCAAAAAAGAAATTGATGTCACCATCCGTTACCCTATCGAGGCACAGCGCGACATTAACACCTTGATGAAGCTGGAGATCCCCAACAACCGAGGCGGGCTTGTACCCCTCTTCCGAGTCGCCCATATCGAACGCAAATCAGGCACCAGTAGTATTCGCCATAAAGATGGGCGACGGGTGATCAATGTATCGGCAGAAGTTGATCAAAAAAACATGACCTCTAAAACCATTAACAACCGTGTTTCAGAACTGCAACATATCTGGCTCGGTGATGATGCTAAGACGGTTCATGTCCACCTCGGTGGTGAAGAAGAAAAATCACAAGAATCCGTGCGCGGCCTGATTTTCAGTTTTGTGTTCGCCTTGTTTGGTATTTTTGCCATTCTGGCCATTCAGTTCAACCGTATCGGTTATCCAATTCTGGTGATGCTGGCCATCCCCTTTGGCATGATCGGTATTATTGTCGGCTTCTACCTGCATGGCGCCGCCCTCTCCTTCATGGCTATGATGGGCTTTGTGGCACTTACCGGAGTGGTCGTCAATGCATCGCTGGTCATGGCTGTATTTATTCAACGCCTGATTGCAGATGGTGTGCCCTGGCGCGATGCTATTCTGGAGAGCGGCAAACGCCGTTTGCGCGCCGTATTGCTGACCGCCATCACCACGGTCGTTGGTCTGCTGCCTACCGCTTATGGCTGGGGAGGCCACGACCCCTTCGTTGCACCGATGGCTTTGGCATTGTCATGGGGATTGATGTTTTCCACCGTCATTACGCTATTCTCTGTGCCCGCAGCACTCGGCATTGCGCTCGACATCAAACATGGAACACAGCGTTTATTTAACAAAAAAGTAACGCAAAACTGATGCAGAAACGGAACGCTTGAATGACAGAACGATTGAGCAATAAAACGGAGGGCGAAACAGAACCGGTGAGCAACAAAGCCAAGCTATCGATTTACATCATCGCCTATAACGAAGCGGACAAGATTGCCGATGCCGTCAGCAGTGCATTATGGGCAGATGAAGTGATTGTCGCCGATTCGCACAGCTCGGATAACACCGCTGTGATTGCTGAAAGCTTGGGCGCACGTGTTGTACAGCTGGACTTCAACGGCTTTGGAAAGCTGCGTAACGATGCAATCGCGGCATGCAGCCATGATTGGGTATTCAGTCTCGATGCCGATGAGCGTTGTACGCCGGAAGCTGCCGAAGAAATCAGCAGCATCATCAACCGACCCGATGCCGCCGATCTCTGGTACACGCCACGCCGCAACTGGTTTATGGGGCGCTGGATCAAACATTGCGGCTGGTATCCGGATTACCGCCAACCGCAGTTGTTCCGTAAACATGCGTTAATTTTTAACAACAACGACGAAGTGCATGAAGGTTTTGAAACTCACGGTAGTATTGATTACATGCAGCATGCGATCTGGCAGATCCCGTTCAAGGATCTCTCTCAGGTTCAGGAAAAAGGCAAACGCTATTCCAGCCTCGGTGCAATCAAACTCGAACGCAACAATGTCTCGGCCAGCATGGGCAAAGCGCTAGCGCGTGGTCTGTGGGCATTTTTCCGCATCTATATTTTAAAACTCGGCTTTATCGATGGATGGGCTGGCTTTGTCATCGCCTTTGGAAATCTGGAAGGCACCTTCTACCGCTACGCCAAATTAAACGAACGCCAAAAAGCATTAAACAAACCACCCTCGCTACCATGAATATCGTACAGATCGTACGGCGCTACGGCCCGGTTGGCGGCATGGAGCGCTATGTCTGGGAACTCAGTAAGGAACTGGCATTGCTCGGCCATCAGGTCACAGTATTATGTGAATCATGCTTGGCTGATGCGCCCAAAAATATTCAAGTGATTGAACTGGGCAAGGTGAGAGAAAAACCACGCTGGATCGCGCATCTGCGATTCTCCAAACGCGTCTCCGGTTGGATTGCCGCCAACCCTCAACCCCAACGCATTATTCACAGCCATGAACGTACCAACGCGCATCATTTCACCACCTTTCATGGGCCGCCTTTTGCTCAAGTGAAGGATAAAGTCTGGTGGAAGCGCATCTCGCCTCGCATCATGGCCAACCTCTATCTGGAGAGACGTGAACTCTGTGGTGGGCAAGTCAAAGTTATTATTCCCAATTCCATGCTTATTGCTGAACGTTTACGTCATTATTATCCCGAGATCAGTGGGCGAATCATTGAGCCCATCACACCGGGAGTCGTGGCAATCCCCCAGCGTCCTGATCGAGCGGTTGTTGCCGATGCGGGAGTGATCGGTTTTGTTGGCAAAGAATGGAAACGCAAAGGCCTCGATATCGCAGTTAAAGTCATCAGCGAATTGCGCCGTCAACGCCCCAATCTGGAATTCATCGTTGCAGGTCCCAAGCCGGATGAAATTCGGCATCTGTTTAACGATTGGCAGGGTGGTTTTCAATTGCTCGGCGAAACCGATAGCACCCCATTGTATGCCCGGTTCGACCTGTTGCTGCATCCAGCCCGTCAAGAACCGTATGGCATGGTCATTGCCGAAGCGA
>CAYOTF010000039.1:0-17629 GCA_964406805.1 uncultured Zetaproteobacteria bacterium
GGGTTTGTCGGTGTTTGCCGGTGTGGGTGAACGTACCCGTGAAGGCAACGATTTTTATTATGAAATGAAAGAGTCCAACGTATTGGATAAAGTTGCTCTGGTCTATGGCCAGATGAATGAACCTCCGGGCAACCGTTTGCGCGTTGCTTTGACTGGTTTGACGATGGCGGAATATTTCCGCGATGAAGGCCGTGATGTATTGATCTTTATCGATAACATCTACCGTTATTCACTGGCTGGTGTTGAAGTATCTGCATTGCTTGGTCGTATGCCGTCTGCTGTGGGTTATCAGCCTAACCTGGCTGAAGAAATGGGTCGTTTGCAGGAACGTATTGCATCCACCAAGACTGGTTCAATTACTTCTGTTCAGGCTGTTTATGTACCTGCGGATGATTTGACCGATCCTGCACCTGCAACCACGTTTGCGCATTTGGATTCTACAATCGTTCTCTCGCGTCAGATTGCTGAACTGGGTATCTACCCTGCTGTTGATCCATTGGATTCAACTTCGCGTCAGCTGGATCCGAAGATTATCGGTATCGAGCATTATGAAGTTGCACAAGGTGTTAAGAAGACTTTGCAGCGTTATAAGGAATTGCAGGATATTATCGCTATTCTTGGTATGGATGAGCTCTCTGATGAAGATAAACTGACTGTTCAACGTGCACGTAAGATTCAGCGTTTCTTGTCGCAGCCTTTCCATGTGGCTGAAGTATTCACCGGCTCTCCAGGTGTTTATGCCAAGAAAGAAGAAACCATCAAGGGCTTTAAAGGCCTGTTGGCTGGTGACTATGATCATCTGCCTGAACAAGCTTTCTACATGGTCGGTGATATTGCCGGTGCTGTTGCTAAAGGCGAGAAAATGGCGGCGAAAGGCTAATGGCAGCCACGATGCAAGTATTGGTTGCTACGGCTGAGCGAGAAGTGTATCGCGGTGATGCTGAGTTCCTGGTTGCGCCTGGAGCAGATGGTGAGCTAGGTATTTACCCGAAGCACAGTCCGTTATTGGCATCGTTGACCATGGGCGAATTGCGTATCACCAACGGTGAGAGTGTTGATGAAGTCTTTGTTTCAGGTGGTTTTATCGAAGTGCAGCCTGATATGATTACTATCTTGTCTGATTCTGCAGAACGCGCCGGTGATATTGATGAAGCAGCAGCGATTGAAGCGGAACGTATCGCCAAAGAAGCTGTTGAAACACATCAGGGTGATATTGATTATGCGAAAGCAGAAGCAGAACTATCCATGACAGCTGCACGTTTGGCGTGGCTGAGAAAGAAAAAGAGATAATATTACCATTGATTATCAAAGGGTCGCCTGCGGGCGGCCTTTTTTTTGTCTGCAGTTAACCCAGATAATTCATGAATACTGGCGCGCCCTCGCTGGTTCATTTATCCGCAACGAACTTTTTCTCAGTCGTTCGTAAGCATAGCTACGGCCTCCATCGAAAAAATCCGCTGCAAATAAATATCCTGCGCGATCATCACGCCGATTCATGAATAGTCCGGGTAAAAATAGACACTGCAATTCTATGATCTTTGTCTATAATTCTGATTCATCAAACTCATTTGTTGATAATAGCATTACGGAGGTCATCCATGGCTCAATTGCACTATCCTGATCTACAAGTCTGTGTATTGGCTGCAGGGCGCGGCAAGCGTATGCATTCCAATTTACCGAAAGTGCTGCATAAAGTGCTGGGTCGTTCGATGATTGATTATATTTTGCATACGGTCGAAAGCTTGCAGCCAAAAGGCATTGCAGTGGTTACCGGCCACGCATCTGAAAAAGTACGCCAACATGTGGGGCAGCCTGCAAATCTCTCCTGGGTGATTCAGGACAAACAACTCGGTACGGGTCATGCTGTTCAACAATGCGAAAAAGTCATCCGCGATGTGCGTGATGTGCTGATTGTCTGTGGTGATACACCGTTATTGAGTGTGGATACCTTGTCCGCTCTTATTGATGGCCATCGTACGGCTAACTCCGATGTGACTGTTTTGACTGCCAATCCTGCCAATCCTTTTGGTTATGGCCGTATTGTGCGTGATGGTGATGGTAAAGTATTAAGCATTGTCGAAGAGAAAGATGCATCGCTGGATCAACGTGCCATTGGCGAAGTCAGCTCCGGTATTTATTGTGTACGTTACGAGGTGTTGTTCGCGTTATTGCATGCGATCGATAACAGCAACGCCCAGTCGGAATATTATTTGCCGGACATCGTTCCATTGGCTTTACATGCGGGTCAATCGGTCGAAGCCGTACCCATGGCGGATGCCAATGAGATGTTCGGTGTGAATGACCGTATTCATCTCTCCCAAGTCGAAGAACTGATGCAGAAACGCATTATTGAAGATTGGCAGCGACGCGGTGTAACCATCGAAAAACCGGATACCGTGCGTATCGAGGCTGGAGTAAGCATAGGTTTGGACACCACCATTCAAGCCGGTTGTTATTTGATCGGGTCTACCCAGATCGGTGATGAATGTAAGGTTGGTCCGAATGCAGTGCTGGTTGATGCGCGCCTGGATGATCGGGTGAATGTGTTTGCGTTCAGTCATATCCAGGGTGCGAACGTGGGTTCGGATACCTTGATTGGCCCTTATGCGCGTTTGCGTCCCGGTGCTGAGCTGGATGAAAAGGTGCATATCGGTAATTTTGTGGAAATCAAAAAGTCAGTTGTCGGCCATGGCAGTAAAGTGAACCATTTGTCCTATATCGGCGACACGAATATCGGCTCATCATGCAATATCGGAGCGGGTACAATCACCTGCAATTATGATGGTGCCAACAAGTTTGAAACCAATATTGGTGATCATGTGTTTATCGGATCCGATACGCAGCTGGTCGCACCGGTCACGATTGGCAACAATGCAACCATCGGCGCAGGCAGCACCATTACCCGTGATGTGGCTGAAGGTGGTTTGACCTTATCCGGCCGTACGGAAGTGAAATACCTCTCCGGCTGGGAACGCCCGCAAAAAGACAAGTCCTGATGTGCGGTATTATTGGTGTGCTATCTGAGCGAGCTGTTCAATCGGATCTGATGCATGGTCTGAAACAGATGGAGTACCGTGGTTATGATAGTGCCGGTATCTGTGTGCTTGATCAAGGCAAACTCGATTGCGCCAAAGCTGAAGGAAAATTGCATAACTTGCGTCAGCATTTGATTGATCAGCCGGTTGATGGTGGCATCGGCATTGGTCATACGCGCTGGGCAACGCATGGTAAGCCCACCCAAATCAATGCCCACCCGCATTTGAGTGACCATTGCGCGATTGTGCATAACGGTATTATTGAAAATCACGATGACCTGCGCTCTGATTTAAAGACTGCTGGATGCGAGTTTGAATCCGATACTGATACGGTTGTCATCCCACATTTGTTGGCGCAATGCATGCAACGGACAAGCTGCGTGCAAGATGCCTGGTTTGCGATGCTGCAATCGTTGGAAGGCGCTTATGCACTGGCGGGTTTGCTGGAGTCTGCACCGGATTCGTTATGGTTTGCACGTAAAGGTAGTCCGTTGTTGCTAGGGCGCAGTGATCATGCTGTGTATGTGGCATCTGATGCCTTGGCCGTGGCGGGGCTTGCCACTGAAATCATGTATTTACGCGAAGGTGAGTGGGGCTCGTTATCGTTGACCGATTGCAATGTGTTTGATGTTGACGGTAAGCCGGTTGAAGCGCATTGGGAGCCTATGCCGCATGCTGCCAGCAGCACAGATAAAGCGGGTTACCGTCATTACATGGAAAAAGAAATCCATGAGCAGCCGGCAGTCTTGCAACGCATCCTCGATGCCTATGTCGATGACAATGCTATTCATTTTCCCGATGCCGTTTGGCTGGGAGAGCAGAAACTGCCCAAACGTATAGTCATGGTGGCTTGCGGCACATCGTACCATGCCGCATTAACGGCGCGTTACTGGTTGGAGCGGTACTTGAAGGTGTCGGTTGAAGTCGATGTGGCTTCGGAATACCGCTACCGTAATCCGGTGATAGGTGATAACACCCTGTTGATCACGCTCTCGCAGTCGGGCGAAACTGCCGATACCCTGGAAGCCATGCGTTTGTTCAAGCGCAGTACACCGCAGAACAAAACCTTGTCGATTTGCAATGTCGCCAGTGCTTCCTTACCGCGTGAATCCGATGGCCTGATTGAACTGCATGCAGGACCTGAAATTGGTGTGGCATCGACCAAGGCATATTTGGCGCAATTGGCTGTGTTGGCATTGTTGGCTTTATCCATGGCACGCCGTGGTGAAGCCATGGATCAGCCGGAATTTGAATCACATATTGCCAATTTGTGGCGCAGTGTGGATGGTCTGTCGCAGATGCTGAAGCAGACTGCTGAGATTAGTGCTGTTGTGCCCTTGTTTGCAGAAGCGCGTGGTTCATTGTTTCTCGGTCGCGGCCCTTGTTTCCCTCTGGCGCTGGAAGGCGCACTTAAACTCAAAGAAATTTCTTACCTGCATGCAGAAGGTTATGCCGCAGGTGAAATGAAACACGGCCCGATTGCGCTGATTGATAACAAGTTGCCGGTTATCGTGATTGCACCGCAGCAATATCAGCTTGATAAAGTGTTATCCAATCTCAAGGAAGTGCAAGCGCGCGGAGCCAAAGTGATCCTGCTGACCGACCTGCCCAAGGGTCAATGGCCGGATGATGTGGACTGTGTTTTGGGTGTACCGGAAGGCGATTACTTCTCCACCCCGCTGTTGGTCTGTGTGCCCTTGCAATTGCTGGCTTACGAAGTGGCGCTGTCGAAAGGTACAGATGTAGATCAACCCCGTAATCTGGCCAAATCTGTCACGGTGGAATAATTCACGGGAGCGCTGCTACTCGTTTGTTTGTAGGTGGAAGTAGTGGGGCTGTTTTATGGTTTCTGTCTTTTTACAATTGCTCCTGCTTCATCAGCCTCGGTTCTCTGCTACACTCGCGGAGTTGAGAGGGGAAGGAGATTGGCTGACTATCTAAATCAGAATCCAAATCAGCAAGCGCGCGATCAAATTGATTGTGTACTAATGGTGTTTGGATCATGACAAAGCCAGAGGCTCAAACGCGTGCGGAACTGATTGATAAACAGCTCGGAAAATCTGGCTGGAATGTCAAAGACCCTACTCAGGTCGTTGAAGAGTATGATATTCAGGTAGGTCTTCCCGAAGGTGTTTCAGAGCCAATTACGCCATATCAAGGCCATCAGTTCAGTGACTATGTGTTGCTGGGCAAGGACGGTAAACCGCTTGCCGTTGTTGAGGCCAAGAAATCGAGCAAAGATGCAGCTATAGGTCGTGAGCAAGCCAAACAATACTGCTTCAATATTCAGAAACAATCGGGTGGCGAACTCCCATTCTGTTTTTACAGCAATGGATTGGAGACTTTCTTTTGGGATCTGAATAATTATCCACCGCGCAAGGTTGTTGGTTTTCCAACCCGTGATGACCTGGAACGATTCCGATATATCAGACGTAATCGCAAGCCTCTCACTCAAGAGCTAATTAATACCAGCATTGCGGGTCGAGATTACCAGATTCGTGCCATTCGATCTGTGCTGGAAGCGATTGAGCAGAAGAAACGTGATTTCCTCTTGGTGATGGCTACCGGCACGGGAAAAACCCGCACCTGTATTGCTATGGTGGATGCTCTCATGCGGGCAGGACACGCCGAGAAGATTCTGTTTCTGGTGGATCGCATTGCGCTTCGCGAACAGGCTCTGGCTGCGTTCAAGGAGCACCTGCCCAACGAACCACGCTGGCCGAATGTTGGAGAAAAGCTGATTGCTAAAGATCGGCGTATTTATGTTGCCACTTATCCCACGATGCTCAACGTCATTCGGGATGAGTCTCAGCAACTGTCACCGCACTTCTTCGATTTTATTGTGATTGATGAGAGCCACCGCTCTATCTACAACACTTTTGGTGAAATCCTCGACTATTTCAAGACAATCACTTTGGGGCTCACGGCAACGCCGACCGATATTATTGATCACAACACCTTTCAATTGCTCGAGTGTGAAGTCGGCTTGCCAACCTTTGCTTATACCTACGAGGAAGCTGTCCATAACGTACCACCGTATCTTTGTGACTTCCAGGTGATGAAAATTCAGACCAGATTTCAGATGCAGGGCATTAGTAAGCGTACCATTTCACTGGAAGACCAGAAAAAATTGTTACTGGACGGAAAGGACATCGAAGAAATCAACTTCGAGGGCTCACAACTGGAAAAGAAGGTGATTAATAAAGGCACCAACACCCTGATCGTCAGAGAGTTTATGGAAGAGTGCATCAAGGATCACAACGGTGTGCTGCCCGGTAAAACTATCTTTTTCTGTTCGACCAAAGCTCATGCGCGGCGTATGGAGGAAATATTCGACAAGCTCTATTCACAATATAATGGGGAACTGGCCAAGGAGCTGGTTTCGGATGATTCGCGTGTTTATGGCAAAGGTGGCTTGCTCGATCAGTTCACCAACAACGATATGCCACGCATAGCCATCAGTGTGGGTATGCTTGATACTGGCATCGATGTGCGGGAGATCGTCAACCTTGTGTTTGCCAAGCCGGTCTATTCCTATACCCGATTCTGGCAGATGATTGGTCGCGGTACTCGGTTACTGGAAACCAGTAAGTCTAAACCCTGGTGTACTGAGAAAGACGTATTTCTGATTCTGGACTGCTGGGATAATTTCGAATACTTCAAACTTCAACCCAAAGGCAAGGAACTGAAAGCACAGCTGCCTTTGCCAGTACGTCTGGTTGCTCTGCGCCTGGATAAGATCGAAAAGGCTCACTATGGCGGATATGAAAACATTGCGGAGCGAGAGGTTATCAAACTACGTAAACAGATCGCCGAACTGCCGCAAAACTCGGTGCTGATCAAAGAGGCGGCGACTGCTCTATACAAGCTTGAGGAAGAAAACTTCTGGATTTCCCTCACGCGTCAGAAACTGGAATTCCTGCGTGTTGAAATTAAACCGCTGTTTCGTACTGTCTCAGAGGCTGATTTCAAAGCCATGCGCTTTGAGCGTGACGTGTTGGAGTTTTCGCTGGCCCGCTTAAGCGAAGAGCAAGAGAAGGCTGACATGCTCAAAGAAGGCATTGTTGAGCAGATCAGTGAACTGCCACTAAGCATTCCTTTCGTCAAAGTAGAAGAGCAGCTCATTCGTGTCGCCCAAACCAACCATTTCTGGATCAAGGCAGATGAGGATACTTTGGACGGCCTTACGGTAAAGCTTGGTCCGTTGATGAAATTTCGTGAACAGAACACAGGTGGAACCGAGCCATTACATCTGGATTTAACGGATACCCTGCATCATAAGGAGTGGGTGGAATTTGGCCCTCAGCATGAAGCAGTCAGCGTTACGCGTTATCGGGAGATGGTAGAGTCGCTGATTCTTGAGCTTACCGAACATAATCCCATCTTGCAGAAGATTAAAAATGGTCTGTATATCAATCCGAAAGAGGCAGAAGAGTTAGCCACCATGCTGCATGCGGAGCATCCCCATATCACCCAGGATCTATTGCGTCAGGTGTACAAGAATCGCAAAGCCCATTTTATTCAATTTATTCGTCATATCCTTGGTATTGAGATACTGAAGAGTTACCCTGATACCGTGGCTGAGGCATTTGAGCAGTTTATCCAGCAACATACCACCCTTAGTGGCCGACAACTGGAGTTTTTGACTTTGCTGAAGAATTTTATAGTCGAACGTGAAAAGGTGGAGAAACGCGATTTGATCCATGCACCGTTTACAGTCATTCACCCACAGGGCATTCGCGGGGTGTTCAGCCCATCTGAAATCAATGATATTTTGATGCTTACCGAACGACTGGCGGCCTGATATGAGTGAAAACAACCGTACTGAATACAAACGCCAATTGACTGACAACCTGGAAAAAGAGGTCGTGGCCTTTCTGAATTATCACGATGGAGGCATTATCTATCTGGGCATTGGTAAAGCGGGTGATGTGTATGGCGTTGAGCATTGCGATCAGCTTCAGCTTGTCATCAAGGATCGCTTGCGTAATAACATTCAACCTTCTGTGATGGGGCTGTTCGATATCATCCACGAACAGCGTGAGGGCAAACAGATTATCCGTATCACGGTGGCTGGTGGATCGGAAAGACCCTATTATCTGAAACGCTACGGGATGACTGAAAAAGGTTGTTTCTTGCGCGTGGGTAGCGCTTCGGAACCCATGCCTCAGGAGATGATAGACTCGCTTTACAGCCGCCGAATACGTAACACCATCGGTCGCATGGAGTCCACACGTTTGAAGCTGACGTTTGAACAGTTGCACATTTATTATAGTGCGCGCGGCCTTAAATTGAATGCTGCCTTTATGCAAAATCTAGAGCTGTTAACGCCCGAGGCTAAAGCCAACTATGCCGCCTATCTGCTGGCCGATGAAAATGGTGTTTCTATTCAGGTGGCCAAATATGCCGATAGCACACGTGTCCATCTGATAGAAAATCGGGATTTTGGTGGCTGCTCTCTGATCAAGGCGCTCAAGGGCGTGCTGGAGCGGATGGATGTAGAAAACACCATTTACACGCAGATCGGCTATCCGTTGCGACATGAGCGGGAGAAGATTGATTCGATTGCCATGCGCGAGGCCGTTATCAATGCCATTGTACACAATGACTATGCCAATGCTGGCAGCCCCAAGTTCGAGTTCTTCTCTGATCGGCTCGAGATTACTTCAGCGGGTGGCCTGCCTTATGGCGTAAGCAGGGATGATTTTTTCAATGGTTACTCCTCACCGCGCAACAAGGAGCTCATGCGTATCTTTCGCGATCTGGAGATCGTCGAGCAGTTGGGTTCTGGCATTCCCCGGATCCTTGCAGCGTATGGGCGCAATGCCTTTGAGATCAGGCCGAATTTTTTACGTGTTGTGTTCTACTTTGAAAAGCCCTTCGATGAGTCACAAGTCACCGGACAAGTCACCGGACAAGTCACCGGACAAGTCGCCGGACAAGTCGATGACTGGATTTACACCGTCCTGCAGTTATGCACAGAGCCCCGAAAAAGTGCCGAGCTGCAGCATGCTGTTGGTATCAATCATCGTGAAACATTTCAGCGTAATTACTTGGATCGTTTGCTGCAGGAGGGTGTTTTGGAAAGGACCATTCCAGACAAACCGCAAAGCCGTTTGCAGCAATACCGCTTAACGGCCAAAGGTCAGATACTGTTAGAGCGCAGGCATAAGGAAACTTAAATCATGTTGCAAAACAACCCCGAACTGAAATCGAAGATAGATCAGCTGTGGAATAAATTCTGGAGCGGTGGCATCTCCAATCCGCTGACTGCCATTGAGCAAATCACCTATTTGTTGTTCATGAAACGGCTCGATGAGCTGGATCAGAAGCGACAGGCCGATGCCGAATGGACGGGTGATCCATACAACTCCAAATTTAGTGGCAGCTGGATTCCACCGGAGTATCGCGGTAAGGAAGATGAACAGAATTATGCGATTGAGCGCCACACCATGCGCTGGAGCGAATTCAAGCGCATGTCGGCAGATGAGATGCTGCAGCATGTGCAGGGTCGAGTATTTCCGTTCCTCAAAGATATGAACGGAAGCGAAGCGAATTTCACCCACCACATGAAAAATGCGGTATTCATTATTCCCAAACCGGCACTGCTGGTCGAGGCGGTGAAAACCATCGATGAAATCTTCGAAATCATGGAGAAGGATTCGCAGGAGAAAGGTCAGGCATTTCAGGATATTCAGGGTGATGTCTATGAGTTCCTGCTGGCTGAAATCGCTACGGCAGGCAAAAATGGCCAATTTCGCACACCGCGTCATATTATCAAACTGATGGCAGAACTGGTGCAACCGCAACTGGGTCACCACATTGCTGATCCTGCCTGTGGAACGGGTGGATTCCTGCTCGGTGCCTACCAATACATTGTCACCCAACTGGCAAGCAAAGCGGGAGCCAAAGATCTGCAAGTCGATGAAGATGGTTTTGTCCGCACCTCGGTGGCGGCAGGGCTGACTGAACAGGCGCAATCTATTCTCGGAAGCACACTGCACGGCTACGATATCGACAGCACCATGGTGCGCCTTGGCCTGATGAACTTGATGATGCACGGTATTGATGAGCCTGAGATTGATTACAAGGATACGCTAAGCAAGAGCTTCACTGAGGAATCCTGCTACGACATCGTTTTAGCCAATCCACCCTTTACCGGCAGCATCGACAAGGGCGACATCAATGAAGATTTGCAATTATCCACCACAAAAACTGAATTGCTCTTTGTCGAGAATATCTATCGCCTACTAAAAAAGGGCGGTACTGCCTGTGTGATTGTACCGCAGGGCGTGCTGTTTGGTTCCGGCAAGGCATTCAAACAACTGCGCCAGACTCTGGTGGAGCGCTGCGACTTAAAAGCTGTGATTGCCATGCCCAGCGGCGTATTCAAACCCTATGCCGGGGTCAGCACAGCGATTCTGTTATTCACCAAAGTATGGGATGCAAAAGAGAAGGTCAGCCAGGCGGCAACAGAACATGTCTGGTTCTACAATATGCAGGCCGATGGTTATTCGCTGAATGACAAACGCAGCAAGCTGGACGGTTATGGTGACCTGCAGGATATAGTCACCAGATACCACGCCCGCAATCCGGCGAACGATATCGACCGCAAAAAGAAATACTTTGTTGTGCCTCGCGATGAGATTGAAAAAGAAGGATATGACTTATCCTTCAGCCGTTATAAAGAAGAAGTGTATGAAGAGATTGAATATGAAGCCCCTTCAGTGATTCTGGATAAATTACTCAAGGCTGAAGTAGGGGATACAAGTGAAGATGACCTAGCCAAGATTCAGAACGGGATCGTTCGGGAGTTACTTGAGCTTCGTGAAATGATTGGATGAAGTACCTTCCAATAACAGAAGTTTGCGGCTTTCAAGGTGGAACACAGCCACCCAAAAAAGAATGGTCTGAAAAGCCATTTGATGGCTATATTCGAATGCTGCAAATTCGTGACTTTACACAGCCAGAAAGAACCACGTCAGAGTTCGTAAAAAAATCAAAAAAGTTGAAAACATGTTCTTCTGATGACGTACTTATTGGTAGATACGGCGCGTCAATCGGGAAAATACTAACAGGTCTTAGCGGTGCGTATAATGTTGCGATTATTAGGACGATTCCTGATGAAACTAAATTATCTAAACTATTTTTACACCATCTTCTAAAAGACCCAGTATTCCAAGGGTTCATTGAGAATGTTGGGGCTAGAGCCGCTCAGGCAGGATTCAATAAAACAGACTTGTCTAAGTTTAACATCCCGGATATATCGCTCGATGACCAAATCCGCATTGCCCATTTGCTTGGTAAAGTGGAAGGGCTGATTGCCCAGCGCAAACAAAGCCTGCAACAACTGGATGAACTGCTCAAAAGCGTCTTTTTGGAGATGTTTGGCGACCCAGTGCGTAATGAGAAGGGGTGGGATGACAGGCCTTGCACAGAAGTTGTAATCAATATTCAATCAGGCACAAGTTACGGTGGTGAAGCCAAGGTTTTCTTAAATGATGATGAGTATGGAGTGCTTAAAATAAGCGCTGTGACTCAAGGTCATTTCAACTCTAAAGAATTTAAAGCAGTTAAAAAAGCCTCAATAAAGAAGCCTTTGAGGTTCGTTAAGAACGGAGATTTCTTATTTAGTCGAGCAAACACAGTCGAGTTGGTTGGAGCCTGTTGTATCGTTGATAATGATTATCCTAAGTTATTTATTCCGGATAAACTTTGGGTTCTGTCCTTTGCAGGTTTTATTAAGCCACAATATTTTAATTTCTTATTAAAGAATGAGAACTTCCGTAATCAACTTCGAAAAAAAGCCAGTGGTGGCCATGATTCGATGTTAAATATATCAATGAGGAAATTTCTTTCATTGACCATTCCAGTCCCTTCTCCTGGCCTCCAAGAACAATTCACCGCCATCGTTGAGAAGGTTGGAGGTATCAAGTCCGAATACCAGAAAAGTCTTAATGAACTGAAAAAACTCTATGGCGTATTGAGTCAGAAGGCATTCAAGGGTGAACTCGATTTGTCGCGGGTTGTGTTTGATGAGGTTGTGGACTCCTATGAGAAGGTAGCAGCATGAGTGACATCAAACTATTCCGAACTACAAACAATAAAGTTGAAGAGCTGCAGGGTAGATCAGCTACGATTGAGAAATCTCTGCAAACGCAGATCGAGCGGCACATGGAAGAGTTTCTTGGTGTTCGCTTTCTTGCTTCTGAATACTCCACCGGCAAAGCTCATGGTGGTCGCATCGATAGCTTGGGCTTGGATGAAAACGGCTGTCCGGTGATCATCGAATACAAACGCACGCGGGATGAAAATGTAATCAATCAAGGGCTATTTTATCTGGATTGGCTGATGGAACACAATGCCGATTTTCAAATGCTGGTGATGAAACAATTCGGTAATGAAGTCGCTGATGGCATCGAATTTTCCAGTCCACGTCTGCTATGCATTGCAGGTGATTTCACCAAGTACGATGAACATGCAGTGAAGCAGATCAACCGTAATATTGAACTCATCCGCTACCGCCTCTTTGGTGATGATCTGCTGCTTCTGGAGCTGGTCAATGCAAGCACGGTTACTGAATCTGATGAGCCAATCGGGAAAGGTAAGCGTAAAGAAAAGACGGTAACGGAGTATCTGGAGCAGGCACCTCAGAAGCTAAAGGATTTGTATGAAGAGTTATCAGGTTATCTTGTTTCGCTAGGTGATGATGTACAGGTCAAGCACCTGAAATTCTATATAGCTTTTAAGCGGATCAAGAACTTCGCCTGTGTGGAAGTGCATCCTCAATCAGGCAAGTTACTTGTCTATGCGAAAATCAATCCGGATTCGATAGAGTTGAAACAGGGTTTTACCCGTGATGTACGGAATATTGGCCATTTTGGTACGGGTGAATTGGAAATTACAATATCAACTATTGAGCAGCTGTATGATGCCAAGCTTCTTTTGTCCGATAGTTACGAAACCAGCTGAAATGATAGGCTGGATTGAAAAGTTGCTAAAGGCTGTGCCTGCTTTCTTCTCCGCAAGACAATCTATTCAAAGTGAAATGAATAAAGAGCCGGTTCGCCGTTTTGTCGAACTGTTTGAGGGGCATAGTGTGGCTCGAAGCCAAATCCCCGGTTTTCTTGAAGGTTATGATATTGAGCTAAGCCTGTCTGACCTTGTGGATGATGATGCACTGCTTAGGCGAATTGATGAGAGCCTGTTAAACAGGGTATGTGAAATATTTGGTATTCGTCGTGAATGGCTGGATGGTGTGGATTTGCAAATATATTGCGGCCACGACTTTTACAAACACCCCGAACAGTTTGAAGAATTCATAAAAAGACTAAAGGCCAATAATCCCGACGCTCAATTTGACGGGGTTCTTTTGGTTCCTGAGGCTCCATGCAATCATGACCAGGCTCTGATCATTTTGCAGGAGATGATCGGTAGTATCGGAGACAAACCGATTTATCGTTATTATCTCTGTAATAATTGGTACTACTCGTATTGGAAGTCCCGCGTTTATTTAACAGCATGTATTGCGATTGCCTGGAAGCAGAATATTGATATACAAGGCCGTTACCTTTCCCAAGAGAAAATTGAACCATTAGCAGATGGGACAATATTGTTGGGTTGGCAGGGAGAGGGGATTTGGCAGTTCGGCGGTAAGCACTGGTATCCGGAAGATATGGCGCTCAATCCTGATGTCTTCTTAAAAGGCATTGATCCAGAGAGAGATGACTTTGGGATCAAGTCAGCGTTAAAGCTCTGGCTTGAATTGGAGGGGAAAGGCTTGATGAACACCGCCCTTGGAAAAGAAATGAGAAAGGAGTTTGAGCATCGCTTGCGTATGGTTGATGGCGAATTTGTTGAGTAAGGACCTTTTGACAATGAGACACGATGTATCAAATCTGGGCGGAACGAATAGCACAAAGGAGTGGGTTATGAATGTAAGTTGTAATGATGCCATGAATCAGTCACTGGATTTAACGCCATTGCAAAAAGCACTGGATAGTCTTGTGTTTGCGATTGAACGAACCGAACGGGAAAAGCCTGATGATATGCTCAGGGACAGCGTGATTCAGCGTTTTGAATATACCTATGAGCTCTGCTGGAAAATGCTTAAGCGTCGTCTGGAGCTCGATGCACCATCGCCTGAAAGTATTGATGCAATGAGTTTCCGGGAGATGATCCGGGCAGGGGCGGAGCGGGGTATGATTGATGATCCGCTTGTGTGGTTTGATTATCGTCAGAAACGAAACCTGACTACGCATACCTATGATGCCGCCATTGCTGAGGAAGTGTACAAAGCGGCTGTGACATTTTCCGGGGATGCACAGCGATTGCTGGCTGCCCTGCAACAGCGGAATGAGGCATGAAATTAAGCGATCAGGAAATGGCCATCATCCGGCAGATATTGGCATTGTGGACTATGCCGCAGCCAGCCAGCATTTTCGTGATATTATCGAGCAGGATTATGATACCATTTTCACATCGCGCTGAATGAAACTCAAAGGTGCGGAATATCGGCTGTATACAAGTATCAAACTAGAAACAGTGTTGCCAAACCAAGGAAAGAGAAGAAGCCCACTACATCGGTCACCGTGGTTAAAATCGTGCCCGATGCGAGTGCAGGATCGATCTTCAAGCGTTGCAATGTTAATGGAATCATGGCTCCAGCCAGGCCTGCCATGAATAGATTGATCATCATGGCTGCGGCTATAATAAGCCCTAATTTCACACCGAGCGCGGGGAACCAGAACGATGCAATAACACCCATGATCAGCGCAAAGATCAGGCCGGACACACAGCCCACAGCCACTTCTTTCACCAGCGCACGCTGGGCATTTTCAAATGTAACGCGGCCGAGCGCGATGCTGCGCACAATCACTGTCAGTGTTTGTGTGCCCGCAATACCACCCATGCTGGCTACAATAGGCATCAAAATCGCCAGAGCCACGATTTGCGACAAGGTTGCCTCGAACTGGGAGATCACCATGGATGCAGCAATGGCTGTCATCAAATTGACCGCCAGCCAGATACCGCGTCGCCGGGCTGTGGTGGCGACAGGTTCTGCCAAATCATCCTGATCGGATAAGGCGGCCAAGCGGTACATATCTTCAGTAGCTTCTTCCTGGATCACATCGATGACATCATCGGCAGTAATGCGGCCAATTAAAACACCGGCATCATCAATCACGGGCAGTGCCATCATGTCGTATTTATCAAAGATACGCGCCACCTCTTCCTGATCCTGAGTGGCGGTGACCGAATGAAATTTGGCATCAGTAAGATCGGATACAATTACATCGGCTTCAGCAAAGATAAGCGCATGCAGACTCAATACACCGACCAGCACATCCTCGCGGTTGACCACATACACATAATTGAGGTTTTCAATTTCGCGTCCAAAACGACGCAAGACCCTAATCACCTTTTTCACCGACCAGTCATCACGCACCTTGAACAGCTCCGCCTGCATCAAGCCACCGGCAGACTCCTCATGATGCGCCAGCAAGGGTTCGAGGCCGCGCCGATCTTCCGGCTCCAGGCGCTCCATCACTTCATCGGCAATGTCCTTGTCCATGGCTTGCAACAAATCGATGGCATCATCGGAATTAAGATGTTCCACCACTTCTTCGATTTCGCTCGGTTTGAGCACAGCGAGCAACTCTTCCTGCATTGCTTCGGGCAATTCGAGCAGCACATCACCGAGCACATCATCGGCAATATATGGGATGAGCGAGAGTCGTTTGTCATCTTTACGACAGCCCAGCAGCAATTCCGCCAATTCGGTTGCATGCATGCCAGCCAGCACATCGCGCAAGCGCGGTGCATCCCAACGAGCCAGTTGAAGGGCTTCGTCGCTATTTAGCAGCTGGTGAGCGATTTTGGACAAGCTTTCCTCCTCAGACGCGTTGTTTTCTTCTTCAACGATGATGTTTCGATACGGCTCATGCTAGACATCAAGACTCGACCTTGAAACCAGCAGTGCATGAGCTTGTGTAAAAATGCAGTTACTGGATAAGTCTATTTTTGTTGTTTGGTCGGGCTGGCGTGCAGGCCGCATTCGGCGATGCCATCTTCGCGTTCCCACCACCAACGGCCGGATCTTGGATCTTCACCGACGGTAATCGAGCGTGAGCAGGGCTCACAGCCGATGGAAGGGTAATGCTGATCGTGCAGGGCATTATAAGGCACATCATTGGCACGGATGTAGTCCCAGATGTCTGTTTCTGTCCATTCAATCAAGGGATTGAATTTTTTCAAGCCAAAGAATGCATCATCTTCGATGGCAGCCATATCCTGACGTGAATCGGCCTGTTCACGGCGCACACCGGTGATCCATGCCTGTTGGCCGGACAAAGCGCGCTTTAAAGGGTGAATTTTACGTACGGCACAGCAGCGTTTGCGATTTTCTACGGATTTATAAAACAGATTCAAACCCGCTTCGGAGACCATCGCCTCCACCTCGCTGGCATCGGGGAAATAGACCTTGATATTGACGTTGTACTTGTCGCGGCAGGCATCCATCACATCGTAGGTAGCCTGTGGTAAGCGACCCGTGTCGAGGGTGATAATTTGAATGCTTGCTGCATGCTTGGCAATCAAATCAATCAGCACCACGTCTTCAGCGCCAAAACTGCAAGCGAAGACCAGACTGGAGCCATGTTCATTTTCAGCCTGCTGTAGCAGGGCTATAGATTCATCTACTTTCGTTTGCACTGTTCATAACCTCTATTTCCCAATCATTAACACATCTCACCGCAGAGTACGCGAAGGACGCAGAGGAGAAACAAACCGGTACAATGATCACCATGTTATCGCTCTCTTCTGCCTTTGTTTTACTCTGCGTAACTCTGTGTCCTCTGCGGTGAAGGCCTTTGAGTTGCCTGTCAGGCCTTTTTCCACGTCGTGCCATGCGCACCATCTTCGAGCACAATGCCCTCGGCTGCCAGTTCATCACGAATGGCATCGGCGCGGGCAAAGTCGCGTGCCTGTTTGGCTGCGTTGCGCTCGCTAATCATGGCTTCGATGTTGTCCGTGTCCATATCACCGGCTTGAAACCAGTTGACCGCATCATGCTGACCAATAGCCAAAACATTGAGCATGGCGATGAATTGATGGCTTAGCTCTTTCGTTTCACATCCTTCATTCAAGGCTTTGTTTAAAGCGCGGTTCACATCATACAGAGCAGCCAATGCTTCGGGGGTATTGAAGTCATCGTTCATCGCGGCGCTGAAATGAGGCGGCAGGGATGTCTGCTTTTGCACGCCGGATGGCTGATCCATAAGCCTGCGTTTGCTTTCATACAAACGATCCAGCCCAGCCTTGGCTGCATCGAGTGCGCTATCGGAGAAATCCAGAGGAGAGCGATAGTGGGTGCCGAGAATAAACATACGCAGCACTTCCGGATGGTAGGTGTTGCACACTTCCCGGATGGTGAAGAAATTGTCGAGAGATTTGGACATTTTCTCCGCATTGATATTCACAAAGCCATTGTGCAGCCAATAACGCGCAAAATCGCCACCATTGGCAGCACGCGCGTGGGCAATTGCATTGGAATAGTGGGGGAAATTGAAGTCCAGGCGGCGACCGTGAATGGC
>CAYOTF010000040.1:0-8199 GCA_964406805.1 uncultured Zetaproteobacteria bacterium
TTACTAAGGCTTTATCGGATGCATGTTTAAAGCGCTTGTTGCATATGGCCAACATCTATATGAATTGTGCGGCACATATCGGTAAGGGCAATACCGATCCCTTAACGGGGCTATATAATCGTCAAGTTTTGACTGATCGTTTGAATCGTGTGTTAAAGGGGCAGGGGCAACGTCGTATCAAAGATGACAAGGCGCTCGAGTTGCCCAGTATTGCTATTCTGGATATTGATTTTTTTAAGCGTGTAAATGATGACTTTGGACATCTCTATGGTGATGAGGTTTTATTGTTGTTTTCTGGCCTGATGAAGTCGGTTTTTCGTGAAAGTGATTTTCTCTTTCGCTATGGCGGGGAAGAGTTTGTTGTACTGCTGGATACACAATCAGAGATAGAGTCACAGATGGCACTGGAGCGTTTTCGTAAAGCCATCGCTGCCTATGAATTTCCGCAGGTAGGACGTATTACCGTGAGTTGTGGTTTTGTACAGATGCAGGCGGGAGAATTACACAGCAATACCATTGATAAAGCGGATCGAGCCTTATATTACGCCAAGGGAAACGGGCGCAATCAGGTGGCTTGTTATCAGACATTATTGAGTCAGGGTCTTATTGAAGCAGAAGAGTTGCAACTAAGCGACGCATCAGATTCGGCATTGTTTTAATGGGACTCGAACTGCTAAAGATCACGTTGGATCTACCTAGTCCCGTTGCTTTGATTGCTTATTACAAGGTGCTACAGCTGGGGCAAGTGTTGGGGCTGGATGACCTGCAAGCTGAAGTTTTGGCTGATGCCGTTGTAAGTCACCAGCAGTATGACAATGCTCAAGCTGATGATGCATCTGCGATGATGCTCTGTTGTGTTTATAGGGAAACGGAAAGGGGGAAGGAGAAGGGTCGTTGTGCATTAAGTGTGCAGGCTTTTGGTGGACAGGAGACGGTGCAGCTGCCCAGTGTGCCCGATGACTCGCTAGTTGTGGCATTGCAGCAAGCCTTGCCGGATATGTCATCGGTCACATTGATGCAACTCGTAGATGGACAATATCAAACGTTGCAGCACCAGCGGGATCATTGGAAGCAGGAAGCAGGACAGCTATCGCTGGACTTGGAACGACAACGACATTCGATGCTCCATGACTCCACGCACGATGCGCTAACCGGTTTGCCGAATAGACGTTTGTTGGTTAGGCGTGCTAATAAGTTGTTTCAGTTGGCAAACCGCCAGAAACAATGTTGCTGTTTTGTGTTGATGAATGTGAATGAGTTTAAGCATATTAATGATGTGCATGGGCATCAGGCCGGAGATCTGGTGCTACAGGAAGTGGCAGGTCGGTTGAGTAAGTTGCTGCGCAGTACCGATGTGCTTGTGCGACTCAGCGGTGATGAATTTGCTATCTTGTTATTTAATATCAATGCCCAATCAGCTGTGTCGGTGATCAAAAAGTTGCAGGATGCTTTGCAGCTTTCGTTTCATTGTCAGGGGAGTGCTATTTTAATAGGCGCAAGCTTTGGCTTGGCCGAGTTTCCTTCACAGGGTGATGATTTGGATACATTAATGCGTAGAGCTGATGTTGCGATGTGTTATGCTAAGAAAAACAAGTGTGGTGTATCGATTTATGATGTGCTGCAAGATCAATATAGTGAGGATCGTGTATCGTTGCGTGAAGATCTACAACATGCCATCGAGACAGACTGTATGGAATTGTATTACCAGCCACAGGTGCATTTAGATGGTAATAAACGTTTATCGGTAGAGGCGTTGATACGTTGGAATGATGCCAAACGTGGCATGGTGTTTCCGGATCAGTTTATTCCCTTGGCTGAAGAATCAGGGCTGATTATTCCGATGACTTGGTGGGTGTTGGAAACAGCCGTGAAACAATGTGCAGCATGGCATCGGTTGGGACTGGCAGTGAATGTATCTATCAATATTACGGCTGGTTTCTTGCAAGAAGATCGAGTCGTGGAGCGGGTGGCTGATTGTATTCAGCGACATGGCTTGCCTGATAATACGCTGGCCTTGGAGATCACAGAAAACACGCTGATGGATGATCCACATCAAGCTTCGAAAATATTGATTGAATTCAATGCGATGAAAGTAGATATATCCATTGATGATTTTGGTACTGGCTATTCCTCACTCGCCTACTTAAAGCATTTGGAAGTGGATGAATTGAAAATTGATCGTTCATTTATTGTGGGCATGAGTGAGCATAAAAACGATTCGGTGATTGTGCGCTCGGTGATTGGAATGGCGCATCATATGGGCTTGCGTGTGGTGGCCGAAGGAGTCGAGGAACGTGAGGATTGGGATCGTTTGGCTGAGATGGGCTGCGACTTTATCCAAGGTTATTATATTAGTAGGCCACAGCCGGTGCAGAATACGACGGACTGGTTGATAAACTTTGCCAAGCACGGGTTACAATTGGATGACAATGATTCGCTATGAGAGTCAGGTGTGAAAGTTGTGAACAGCGATTGAAGAAATCTATAACGGTGTCACATCCATACAGTGGATGTGGTGAAGAGGTTAGTTGAGATGAGTGAAACACCGATGCAACGCATGCAGAGAGAAGCACTGCAAGAGCAGGCAGCAGCTGATTCTGATAATGGTTCTGAAGTGAGTGAAACACCGATGCAACGCATGCAGCGCGAAGCGTTGGAAGAACAAACGGCAGCGGATGGTGGAAGTGCTCCTGCAATGACAATGGATGAGATGCAACAGGCGGCAGAGGCTGAACAATCATCGTCGGATCAATCCAGTGCATCAGCGTTAAATATTCGCGATGTGTTGAATCGTTATATGTTTGATATGAGTACAACCGAAGGCAAGGTTGTGAACTATGGCATTCTTATTTTAATTATTGTTACGGTCATTGTCTCCATGATGAATACGGTACCAGATATTCATGCCCAATGGGGCGATGATATTGTCACCCTTCAGATGGCTGTATTGTATGTTTTTCTGATTGAGTATGGACTGCGTGTGTATGCGGCGAAAGAGCGAAAAAAATACATGTTTGGATTTTACGGTATCATTGACTTATTGACGGTGCTTCCGCTGTTTTTTGGCAGTTCTGGCTCTGCGATCATGCGCTTGTTTCGCTTGCTGCGTATTATGAAGTTGGGGCAATACTTTCCAGTCTTGAACTCCTTACTACGTTCGGTATCGGATGCTGTAAATATGATTGCAGCTGTGTTGGCAACGATTACAGCGGTATCTCTCTTTGCCGGAAATCTGGCGTATATGTTAGAGCCAGAAACCTTTGGCAATGCTTTTATTGGAGCATGGTGGAGTTTGGTCACCATGAGTACCGTGGGTTATGGTGATTTGGTGCCGCATACCACTGGCGGGATGATGTTGGGTGGTGTGTTGATTTTGGTCGGCATTTGCGTGGTGGCAATGATGACTGCGGTCATTGCTGTGCGCGTAGGGCGCATGGTGAATATGACCAATATCTGCTTTGGTTGTGACAAGCCGGTTTCCTCTGAGCATAACTACTGCCCGCATTGTGGCCAGGATCAGTCCGATGAGATCGATTTATTCACCGATGATGAATAGCGCCTCACCTCGCCTGCGGTTCCTAATCTGAGAATAATACTTTTTTCACCGCAGAGGACGCGAAGTACGCAGAGGGAAAACCTTAACAATTATAGATTTTGATCTTGATTTCCTCTGCGTCCCTCTGCGTACTCTGCGGTGAAAGGTTTTGACTTGGTTGCTCTGAAATTAAATCAGTCGAATGCCATCTTTTTCTAATATGATGATCTTCTTTTTATACAGTGCGCCAACGGCTTTTTTGTACATGCCTTTGCTGATGCCGAACATGGCATGAATATCGTCCGGAGAGCTTTTATCTGTGAGGGCTATAAACCCATCTTTGCCTTTGAGTTTGTAGATCACCAGTTGGGAAATTTCATCGGTTTTTTCGCTTGGCCTCAGATGCAGACATAAATCAATGCGGCCATCATCACGAATGCCCTTGATAAAACCGGCAATATTTTCACCGCGCTTTAAACCTTTGGCCACTTCATTGTTGTGCAGCATGCCCCAATGGCTGTGATCGACAATGACTTGATAACCCAGATCGGTGCGATTGGCGATGACAAAAACCATCTATCGTAGGTATTCGCCTTCCCCATCCAATCGCGCCGAGCCGACGATGCGATTGCTATCCTCATCGATATAGATGCGCACAACGTATAACTTGCCTTCTTCCATGCGCGGTTTTTGCTCGGGAAAAGGCACCATCAAATCTTTCATCAGCCCCCATTGCAAAAAGGCACCGAATTTATTGACCGAGACTGCTTTGAGCAGCGCAAATTCACCCACCATGGCAAAGGGTTGCTCGGTTGTGGCCACGAGCCGATCCTCCGAATCGCGGTAAACAAAGACTTCCAGCTCATCATCAACCGAGCATGGCACCGGCACATAGCGGATGGGCATGAGGATCTCACCCAGCTCACCGCCATCGAGATAAACGCCGAAATCCAGTTGTTTGATAACCCGCAGTGTGTTCATTCGTCCAATTTCAGCCATGATTACCTCGTGTGATTGATGCGCCGATGCTAAACAGTACAGGGGGGCTTTGCACATAAGCACACAGAATACTTGAACGCTTGCTCTGCTGAGGACAGCTTACTGTTTTCAATTGTGTTTAGCATTGTTGATGTAGGGGAGTGTTTATGCAGCAGTTACGCCTTGGTCGATCTATTTTGATTCAGTTGCTGGTGGTAATCGTGGTGGTCATTGCCTTGGGCAGTTATTTTTCTGATACCTTGCGTATGATTTATTTCTCCAATCAGCAAACATCGGCCGGTTTTGCACTCAATGGGTTGATCGTGGTGTTGTTTTTGCTTGGTATGATACGAGTCGTGATGTTGTTGTTCGGCTATGATCGGGAAGAGAAGGCTTTGCAGCGTTTTCAATACAATCTGGATTCGGGGCCTGATTTGTTGCTTGATGATGTGGATCCGGCTTCAATAATTGCCGTGCGAATAGGCATGATGGAAAGTATGCGCTTGAAGCATGCGCCAATTCATCATCAGGCGATGGCGGCGACATTGCTGGCAACAGAAAGTACACGCACTGGTTTGATTCGTTTTATTCATAATATTCTTATTTTGTGCGGAGTGCTGGGCACGATTATTTCCTTATCGATTGCCTTGTTTGGTGCATCCAACATGCTTGATAATGCGGTTTCATCCGGTGGCATGGGCATGGTGATCCATGGTATGTCCACCGCACTCTCCACTACCATGAGTGCGATTTTGTGTTATCTGGTCTTGGCCTATTTTTTGGCAGCCATTCAAAATCTGCAAACGCGTTTGTTGGCCAGCGTTGAAGAATTTACCGCCATGCATTTGCTGCCCATGTATCAGGTGAGTGAAGAAAGCATTTCACAGCATGCGGTGGATTTGGTTCGGGAGGCGCATGCGGTAATGCAGACGATCAATGAGCAATTAAGTCATTTGAATTTGGCTTCATTAACCGAAGAAATACAACATAGTCGTCTGCAATCCGAACGTATCCATGAAGAAAACAAAGCTCAGATGCAGCAGCACCATGATGATGCAAAAGCACAATTGGCGGATCTCTCTTCGACCATAAAAGATGGTTTCCGCTTGCCGGGAGCATAATCATGCAACAGGGTGGATTTGTTGATCTGCGGCTGAATCAGCTCGATTCTGACGAACAAAGTTTTTGGCCAACATTTACTGATATTATGACGGTGATCGTGCTGATATTTTTATTGGCCATGCTGACCCTGTTGGTGAAAAACATGGACTTGGTGGATCAATTGCGTGCCTCGCTTGATTCGGAACGTGCCGCCACAGCACAAGCGCAATCGACCAGCAGCCGGAACACAGCCCTGAATCTGCGTCTGAGAAGTCTGGAAGAAGAATCAGCCATGTTGCGTATGCGTTTGATGGATTTGGGAGAGGAGCATAGTCGCACCTTGACCCAGTTGAGTAGCAGTGAAGCAGCCACCAGTAAATTGGTATCCGAATTATCCGCCATGACACAGGCACGCAATGTGATTCTGGATGAAAAGGAAGAATTGCAACGTAGCCAGCTTGAATTGAAAAAAACTCAGGCTGAATTGCAGCAGAATAAAGCAGAGCTCATGGCGCAGTTGGCGCAGCGCGCTGAAGCACTGGCCGAGCAGCAGCGTCAGTATCATTTGAATCTGGAAGCAATGGGTTTGTTGAAAACGGATAATAAAGTCCAGCTTGAACGCCTCAAACGTCTGGAACTGGAATATGCCAATCTGGATACGAAATATAAGCGATTGATTCGGCCAGCGCGTTCGCATTTGGGAAAAGCTGTGGTGTTTGTGCGTTATCATAAACAGGATGGTAAGCTGAGCATTGAAATCAAAGCCCCCGATGATGGGCAATATGTGCCGGTTAACGGCATAACATTGCACAAACGTTTATCTGCACTGCAACAAAAACTGGGTAAAAAACTGTACGTGCGAATTATCTTCCCTGATGACAGCGGTTTGTCGTACACCGAAGCATGGAATCTGACGGAATCGTTATTGCGCCTGTACGACTATTATTATCAGCAATAGTTGCAACGATTATTTTAAAAAGGTTTTTAAAAAAGAGAAGGCCTGCCAAGGGGGAGAGGCAGGCCTTCGAGGGGTTTTTAGCTTGTTGTTACACTGGCTTTATGACCTATACGAACTAAACCCTTTCGTTAAGGTGGGGGTCTCGTCTTGACATCAGGTATCCCGGAGGGGATTCACAACAGTCAGGATAGATAACTCCCGTTAGATACATATAGGCCCAGATCGATAAGCCATAAAGCCAGTGTAACAACGATACAATGTACAAGCATACATCATGCCATGTTGCGTGTTTAACGAAAGCTGTGCCTGGTCTTGTTTCGCGCATGAGTGACAGGATGTTTGAAAGAGTATGAATACAATGAGGTATGCGGTATGCAGTTTGTGGAACGACGAACAGGAAATGGCGGCGAAAAAAAGGTAAATGAAGGGGCAGGAGATTCATTTGCGGGCTTGTGAGACTGCACCGCCTGAAAATGATGCGCAGCGCGAATTATTGGCCATCTTGCTATTTGATCGGGAGCTCAATGCTGAAAGCTATGCAGATGTGTTGGGCGATGCCGGAATAGCTGCATATAGGAACATGGTGGAACAAGCCTGGCAGAAGCTACCTGTCTTGCTGCCGGGTAAAAAAGAGGAAAACCGGAGTGATCGTTTCAGGATCACATCGATGATGGAATCACTGGCGAAAATAAGTGGTGATGTGGATGGGCTGGTTGCGATCAAAGCGAGGGATCTATCTCTTCCCTATCATTTCCTTCAAATCGCAGAAGTCTTGGCGGAGTTATACGCGCAGCGCAAAGCGTTCGCTAATGATCAAAATGCCAAGCAAGGTTGTGTAAAATGACTTTAATGCTGGCTTTGTTGTTGCAATGGGTTGTGGGTGACCCGCAATCACGCTTGCATCCGGTTGCTCTGTTCGGGCGATGGGCATCGTGGTGTGAATCGTTTTTGTATGCTGATTCTCGGCAGCGTGGGTTTATGGCTTATGTTTATGTTCTCAGCATTCCTTTTACGTTGCTTTGGCTCGCTCATCATCAAATAGGTTGGCCGTTTGATGTGTTGCTGCTGTGGTTGTCAATCGGTTGGAAATCGTTGTTTGAGCATGTGCAGGCGGTTTTGGAGAGTAGGTCAAAAGAGCAAATGCGCGTGGCTATTGCAAAAATTGTCAGTCGAGATACAGCTGATATGAGCCAAGAGGATGCGCATCGTGCGGCATTGGAATCGTTGGCTGAAAATGCATCCGATGCGGTTGTTGCGCCACTATTCTGGTTCGTTCTGTTGGGGCCATTGGGGGCAGCGATTTACCGTATGGTGAATACACTTGATGCAATGTGGGGGTATAGAAATGAGCGTTACAATAATTTTGGTTTTTGTGCAGCCAAGCTGGATGATGTGGCGAACTGGATTCCGGCTCGAATTACGGCGCGATTGATATTGTGGGTTGGACAATCAACGCCGTGGTCAACGGTTGAGAAGCAGGCTTCAACACATGTCTCACCCAATGCCGGTTGGCCGGAAGTGGCGCTGGCTTATGCGGCTGATGTGAAACTTGGCGGGCCTGTGAAACGGGCTGGCGTGATAGAAGAGCGCCCTTTCTATGGAGCCGATGATGCCAGGGCTATGAATG
>CAYOTF010000040.1:8227-17353 GCA_964406805.1 uncultured Zetaproteobacteria bacterium
GTGCGCAACAGTTTATTGATTGCTGCCGTTGCAGCAATGGTGATGACGCTTGTCTTCTAGTGTGGTCAATACTGATGTGATCAAATCTGATGTGATCAAACCTAATCCAAGCGCTGTGCATGTAGATCTTCCTCACGATTTTCCGCATGGTGGTGGGGTGGAAGCGGCTGCCAAAGCATGGGGCTGTGAACAGCATGAGGTGCTGGATCTCTCTACTGGTCTGCATCCGAAAGGTGTGCCTGTCTGGCTCGGTGATTGGTTGCAAGAGCATGCGGCACTGGCGGGGCATTATCCCGATGTGCTGGGGGAACCGGCGCGTTCTGCGCTGGCGCGTGATTTTAATGTTCAGCCTGAGAACGTGGTCATTACAGCGGGTGCGCAGGCTGTGATTGAAGTTGTGTTTCAGGCCATGGGGTGGTCTTCTATGGCGATTCGTGTGCCCTGTTACAATGAGCCAATTCGATGCGCTATACGCGCTGGCTGTGATGTGCGTGCATTTGAGATGGATCAAACGATTCCTGCTGCCGATATGGTGTGGTTGACCAGTCCATCCAATCCGACAGGCGAAAACCGTTGTCTTATTCTTTTTCGTGTTCTCCAGGGCTTGCTTCTCACACCATTTGTCTCGATGAGTCGTATATGCCTTTTACGCAGCGCCGTGCTTTGGGTCTGATTCCAGATGTGATTCGCATCGGATCGTTGACCAAAAACTTCTGCATTCCCGGCCTGCGATTGGGTTATGTGATTGCGGATGCTGCAACCATACGGGCGTTGAATGACTGGTTGCCTCCCTGGCCTGCTTCGACCTTGGCTTTGCATCTGCTGCCTGAGTTGTTGGCGCAAGCCGATGAACGTGATGAACAGGTCAATATCGCGCGCCATCGTTTGCAGGGCTTGCTTGAATCTGCAGGCTGGCAAGTACAATCATCGTCTGCCTCTTTTTTATTGGCAAAACCGTCTTGTGATGCCATGCCCGATTTTGCAGCGCAGCGTATTCTGGTGCGTCAGTTTCCCGAATGGCCGCAATTGCTTGATTGGGTACGCTTTGGTTTTCCCGGCGATGAACTGGACTGGCAACGACTGGCCAATGTGATCAGGGTTCAGACTGAAAAGGAGTAACAGATGTTGAATGACTTTAATGAACCACCAGCAGAATTTTACGATGCATTTATGGGGATGCTCCATGAAAGTGTAGGTTTGCTGATCAATGTTGAGCCGGATGCTCAGCAATTCATTGAGACGTACACCCGTTTAGCAATGACCGATTATTTTGATATTTTTGATTATATGGATTCGGGCAGTGAGAATGAAAAGCGCAGCTTGGCGCGTATGTTCGCCATTCAAATATGGAACAATACGCCGCTACCATCGAACCGTTATCAGTTTAAGCCCTTGGCCAAACCCGGTCGCAACGATCCATGTTTTTGCGGTTCAGGGAAAAAGTATAAACAGTGTTGTGTGCATTTGGACACAGAAGATATGTCGATGATGCAACCGGATTTGATGACGTATATTTTATTGGAGGTGATCACTAAAACCGAATTAAAACAAGTATGGAAGCATCTGCCTCATTCCCAGCTTGCTTTTATTGCCGGGGAATGGATGAAAATAGATGAAGAGCAAGCTGAACGTGGATTATTGATGCTCGATCCTATTTTTAAACAGGCTGATAGTAAGCTCGATTATCGCGATGAGGAAGCCTTCGATAGCATGGCGGAGCTTTGCACGGTGCTGCAAAAGCCGCGCAAAAAAAGCATATTGGTCAAGCGTATGATGCAACATCCCGATAAAGCATTGCAGGCGGCCGCGCTGCATCGTTATTGTTGTATTCTAGGTGATCAGGGTAAAGATGATGAAGCATGGGGCTACTTTAAGAAAGCCCAACGACTCGATCCCAATAATCCAGCCTTGAGTCATTTGGAAATATTATTGCTGATGCAGCAGGGCAAAATAGAGCAGATGCAACAACGTGGCCGCTACTGGATCAAGCGCCTTGCACGGATGAATAAAGAGGGCGAACTCGATGACTTGATTGATGTGATCAACGAGATGATTACGGATGCGCCAACCGCTATGGGCAAGCTGATCGAGCATGACACACCCGGCGCTGCCAGATTGATTGCATGGCTTAAAACTGCCAGCCAGTCGCCGCCGCCATTGTTGAACAAAGTGCAGGCCTACGATGACAGCAGCGTTATCGAACCAAAAACCAATCGTGCCGCGATTCTTGAACGCGACTGGATGGATGTGATGATGGGTTACGATGATCCATGGGAAAATCCCGATAGATGGCTGCAGGAGCTGGAGGAGCACCCTGAACTGGCGGGCAGCAGCAATGTGCTGGATGATTTGATCCAGTTTGTTCGGGTACTGGATACACCCAATCCTATGTTGACGTTTGAACCGTTATTGATGCTGGCAATGTTTCAAATCAAACGCTTGTTACCTCAACAACCGAAGGTGCCTTTTGACTGGGGATTCATGCAAAACCGGCCAGCACTACGAGTGCTGGGCTTTCTGATCGATAGTATGGTGCAAATGGATGATCATCAGGCCGCGTTGGATCTGATGGAATGGTCTGTGCGGCTGCATCCGAATGACAATCAGGGATTCAGGAGTGACTTGGTCAATGCCTACCTGCGTCTGAACCGCGATGCTGATGCGCTAACGCTTTGTGATCAGTATCCTGAGGATTTCCTTGTTGATATCTGCTTCGGGCGTACTTTGGCGCTGTTTCGGCAGGGGAAACGCCAACTGGCGGATACGCATTTGAAGAAAGTGATCAGGCAGTTTCCCAAGGTGGCAGCGGCCATCACGCGCACGACGATGAAGCAGCCAAAAGATTTGGATCCGGGACTGGTAGCTTGCGGTGGTGATGATGAGGCTTGGTATTATCGCCAGGATGCGCGCGAACTGTGGGTCAATACACCCGGAGCAATGACATGGTTAAAACAGTGTCTCAAAACAGTGGCACCTTAAAACACAGCAGTATTGACACCGGCTTTATATTCTGGCTAGGGTTAACTAGTTTGTTAACCAGTAGGAGTAAGCATGTCTCATGAATCGCACAAACAGGTCTCAGCTTTTGATGCAAAAACACATTTATCTGCCCTTATTCGGAAAGTGGAAGAAGGACAAAGCTTTACGATTACCCGGAGAGGATCACCTGTTGCGAATTTGGAACCTGTAAACCAGCGAAGTGACGACGTACATGAGTTGCTGGCGCGTTTTCAAGCTGTTCGGCAACGTGTCAAAGGAAATGTTGATATTCGGGCTTTGATTGATGAAGGGCGTAAATACTGATGCCATGGATTATGGATTGCTCAGTAGCGGCAGCTCTGGGGCTACCCGATGAGTCTTCGGCCATAGCCGATGCATTTTTGTTGCAAATATCGAATGAAAAAACCTGGGTTCCGTCCCTCTGGTGGCATGAGATTGGCAATGTACTTGTCTCAGCCAGGAGAAGAGGGCGTATCAGTGATAATGATGTTTCCGGATTGATTCAATTGTATGGTGATTTGCCGATCAATACCGACACTGCAATGGGGGCTGATTTGATGGCGCGAATTCATCACTTGTCGATCACATACAAACTTTCAGCCTATGATGCCGCTTACCTTGAACTGGCTGAACGTAAGCAGGCGGGGCTGGCCACACTGGATAATAAACTGCTTCAGGCCGCCAGAGATTGTGGCGTTGAAGTTTTTCAAGCTTGAATCCCATCTATATCGCCACTGCGCTATGGTGGGGGTCACCGACAGCGAACAGCTCTTTGCAGCCAAGTAGTTACCTTATCTCCCAACTGAAGCAGATCTGAAACATGAACTTGAGCAAGAGCGCCTGAAAATACAGGCGCAGTTGATGGAAAAACAAGTGATAAATACACTGCCACTGATTTTGAGATTGTTGATTATCATTAGGAGGAAGCCATGAGTGAACGCATGCATCCCATCCACCCTGGCGAACATCTGGCCGAGTTCCTGGATGATTACAGTATTAGCCAGTATCGTCTTGCCAAAGACATCTATGTTTCTGCTCGTCGGATTAACGAAATTGTACATGGAAAGCGAGCCATTACTGCCGATACAGCTTTACGTCTGGGCCGGTTCTTCGGCATGGAAGCCGGTTTCTGGATGAACCTTCAATCCCGCTATGATATGGAAATGGCAGAAGATGCGCTTGCCGGAAAGCTCGATGACGTCATTCCGCTGGCAGCTTGATTAAAAAATTACTGCATCTGCCATGATGATAAATAAATACACTGTCACCGATTTCCGGTGTATAAACTGGTTGTGGAAAATAGTGTAGAGGAAAAAATTATCGCTATGCAAGATAAGAAAAAGGCTTTAGCCGATGCTATGTATCAACAGGGTACGAAAAAAGATGAACGTATGATTACCTCCGATGATATGCAGGCATTATTTACACCTTTGGAAGCGACGATTTAAAGTCAGTAAACAGGTAACTTGTTCCTGGATAATCAATGGCAAATCGGGCATTAGCCTGGATATTGCTTTGCGTTTTGCAGTATGGCTTGGAACAACACCTGATTCCTGGCTAAATATGCAACGCTCTTGTCTTACGATTATTGACATAGCTAACCTACTTAGCTATGTTGTTTCCGCTACAGGAGTCTCCCATGCATCAGGTCAATATTCACGAAGCGAAAACCCATCTGTCAAAATTGATTCAGGAAGCGCTTGCCGGAGAAGATGTCATTATTGCCAAAGGCAACAAACCTGTTGTTAAGCTAGTGGTATTAAATAATCAAAAAATTCAACGTCAGTTGGGAACAGCCAAGGGTAAAATTAGTATGACCGATGATTTTGATGAACCGCTTGATGATTTTACAGCCTATATGCCATGAAGCTGTTACTCGATACCCACACATTTATTTGGGCCGCCACCCTGGATGAAAAACTGAGTCCGGCAGCCCGGGAATTATTTCTGGACAGCGATAATGAGTTATTCCTCAGCACAGCAAGCATTTGGGAAATGGCTATCAAAAGCAGCATAGGCAAGCTGATCCTCCAGCAACCCATTGAACAAATCATCAATGAACAGATTCAGATCAATGGCCTGAAAATCCTGAACATCGAATCAGCTCACGCCCTGGCTGTGGCATCATTACCATGGCACCACCGTGATCCCTTTGATCGTTTGCTGATTAGCCAGAGCAAGCTGGAACGATTGACCATACTAGGGCGTGATAGTGTGATGGATGCTTATGATGTTGAGCGGGTGTGGTAGACAGATGTTAAATCTGCAAAGACTGTCTAAGCGGTTGACTGAGGAATTTGATAAGGGGTTTGACGTACGAAACCTTCGTAATATGCGTGCATTTTATGTGTGCTTTCCAATTCGGGACGCAGTGCGTACCGAATTAAGCTGGACTCACTACCGCGTGTTACTTCGTGTGGAGAATTCAAAGGCAAGAGACTTGTATCTGAATGAATCAATTGAACAAAGCTGGAGCACGCGTGCATTAGAACGTCAAATTAGTAAGCTCTATTTTGAACGGTTATTATCCAGCCAGGACTTTATCCCGGTAAAAGCTGAAGCTGAACAGAAAGTAGCAGAACTGGAAGTGGAGGATCAGCAACTACGTCCAAAGGACGTATTGCGTGATCCGTACGTGTTCGACTTTCTCAATCTACCCTCTCAACATCTACTGGAAACTGATCTGGAGCAGGGTTTATTGGATAATCTACAATCTTTTCTGTTGGAGCTGGGCAAGGGATTCGCATTTGTAGCCAGACAGCAGCGAATCCGCACCGAGGATCAGGGTTTTTACATTGATCTGGTGTTCTACAACTTCAAACTCAAATGCTTTCTGTTGATCGACCTTAAGTTGGGAAAGCTCAGCCATCAGGATGTTGGGCAGATGGACAGCTATGTCCGAATGTATGATGAACATCATCGACCAGAAGGCGACAACCCCACCATCGGCCTGGTTCTGTGCAGTCAGAAAAGCGAGACGGTGGTAAAATATTCGGTGCTCACCGACAGCGAACAGCTCTTTGCCTACCTGCCCACCGAAGCGGAACTAAAGCATGAACTGGAACAGGATCGTTTGAAAGTTCAGGCGCAGTTGATGGACGATACTTCCATTAAAAATAAGGCGACCTGATCGATGTCTATCAATACCCATATTAGATTGAGACCAGTTCGCTTTGCCTTCTTAGTTAGGCCAAATGATAAGAAACGCATCCATGAAATATTCCAAGTAAACACTTGCTTGTGGGGGGGGATGTACAATCCAATTGTTCCCTATATGAAATCAGTTCCAAAATGGTGGGATCGTCACAATCATCATTTTGAAACAGCTGAACAAATTATTAATGGATATCTCGATTTTTTTGAACCCGATTTTTTAGTCGAAGCAGAACTTGGTTTGGCTAAAGATCTTGGCTTTGAAGAAGAACGGGTTATTCAACTTTCAGAGGTGTTATCGAGTGAACGTAATGGGAGAAAAGGACATGGATTAAATACCTTTGATCTCTACAGAGACCTTTATCGAAAAGAATACCAATTTACCAGAAGACACGATCACAATATTATCAAAGCTATTCATAACAAGGGCTCTTTTGGTGCTTTTGTGGCTTGTCTTATTGGTGCTTTTCCTGAAGAGGAAGAATTAAAGTTTATTGAACATGCATTTACCGATGCCTTTGACCCAAAAGAAATTTTGATCGACGGGAACTCATTAGCTGACCTCTACACCTCAGGTGGGTTTTCACCTCTGCGAATGGGCAGTATGAAAATCAATATTAGTTTCCATGAGCATTTATATAATCCAATTCTTTTTGTTCTTGATGCTTCCCAACCAAGAGATTTAATAGATTTTTGGAATCTTCGAGCAGTAAGGCGAGAGGCTATACCAGTTCCAAAGCAATGGCTGAATGACCTTTCTCCTTTTTGTAAAGAGTATATTATAAAGAACCATAAGCCGTTGCCTGGGAATAGTAATGGGGTTATGACCAATGCAACGGTAATGTTTTCTAGGTCGATTCCATCGGATGAAATTGACCGTTTGCATAAATCATATTTTCTTGTTGATGAGCTAGGTGTGAATGTACGGCAGGATTGGTATCCGCCAATGTGGCGCAGTGAGGGAAATGAGGCCAACACTTTCAGCGGCAGAAAAAAAGCTGGATTTACCATTTGAGCCAGATAATGCTGTCTTACGCTTTAACTATATACATCCTGATTTTGTTGAGAGGTTTGGTAATCCTGATAAATGGGTGAATGTAATCCAATTTCAAGATTGGACATTCAAAAATAAAATGGCAATGGCCTATCCAATCGATTATAAGAAACCATTAAGCCCAAGATTACGGCAAGGGAGCTATAATGTTCTTCCGACCACTGAGGGGTTTGTTGTCATTCAAAGTCATTGTGATGCTCCTGGTCACTTTAAAATAGATGATGGAACCACTGCTATTAGTAAATGGTTAAAAGCAAATGGTGTAGAGGCTATTTTATCAGACGCAGGGCGAACTACACAGCAGATTATTCAAACTTTGGGTGGGTTTCACGGGGTGAGTAGTTTTGCACATCCTGAGATCGTGAAATTTCTGAATGAAATTTCACGCAGACCCGTTTCTCCCAGCGCTCCTCACAGAGAATTCAGCGGTAGAATCCAGTCCGCCATTAAAGGTGATGTCTGGAGAGGGCACAATTTTGAATCTTTAGTTGAGTTGGGGGCTGTCGAACTAGGCCTGAAGCTAAAGTGTTCTATATGTTCAAGCTGGAATTGGTATTCTTTTAAAGAATTGGGCTACCAAGTAAACTGTAAGCTCTGTTTGCGGGACTTTAAATTTCCAGTTGTTGATCCAGGATCAAATAAACTTTCAAAATGGGCTTATAGGTTGGTTGGTCCGTTTGCTCTGCCAAATTATGCAAATGGTGGATATGCAGCTTCGTTGTCAATTCGCTTTTTCTCGGAAGTTATTGGGCACTTAGGTAGCGCTGATGTTACATGGTCGGGAGGACAGGAACTCTCGTTAACTGATGATCATAAAGTAGAATCAGATTATATCATTTGGTATCAACGGAAGGTTTTTTTAGGAAATAACTATCCTACTGAGATTGTGTTTGGTGAGGCAAAGAGCTTTGGTAAGGATGTTTTTAAAGCAAACGATATTGATAGAATGAAAGAGTTAGCAGTACGTTTCCCAGGATCAATTCTCGTTTTTTCTATGATGAAGAAGCCGAGTGAACTTTCATCTGATGAGGTTTCTCGACTTACTAAATTAGCAAACTGGGGGCGTAAATACATCAAAGATAAACAGCAAATACGTGCACCCGTGATTGTCTTAACTGGTGTCGAGCTGTTCGCTTCTTATTCCTTAGAAAATGCATGGAAAGAAATGGGAGGTAAACACGAACTGGTTGTTAATTCCGCATTCAGATTGGACAACCTGAGAGAGTTAGCTGATCTCACGCAGCAGTTATATCTAAACATGCCTTCCTATACTAAATGGCTTGAAGATAAATGGAAAAAGAAGAGACAGAAACCATGAAAGATGCTGAACAAAGCGGTGCCAACAATAATATTGGAATTTCCGATTTTTCTACCAAACCAACTAATTATTATAATCTGGATATCATTATCTCGGTGGGTTGCCGGGTGAAATCAAAACAGGGAACTCAGTTCCGTATCTGGGCTACACAGCGGTTGAAGGAATATATCATCAAAGGGTTTGCTTTGAATGATGTGGTGACGGTGCCTGGTCTTGAATCGTGCATAAGGAGGTTATATGGCACCTGATCTAACAACATCCCCACTAGATTGGCAGAATATGGATATGACCGAACACCAAACAATCGAGTACAAGCAGATATGGAAGGATGAATATCTGAAATATCGAATCATGGGGGCGAGGCATTGAGAAGATTCATCGTGAATGCCGTGAGCATGATATTTCGATACCGATGTTCGATTTCAGCATGTCCGGTTTGATGCTGACCTTTCAGGCTAATCCGATGCACTTGAAAGAGGCGTTGGGTGAAACTACCCAGAAAACCACCCAAGAAATGCCAGAGAAAACGTCGGAGAAAATTCTCGGGCTAATCGGCGAAAATACTCATATCACAATTGCCGAGCTTGCATCTGCAATCGGT
>CAYOTF010000041.1:0-17319 GCA_964406805.1 uncultured Zetaproteobacteria bacterium
GCTTTTTTCACACCTACAATTTCACGCCCGAAAGGGCTTAACTAAGTGCCATTCCGGTCAGTTTGCCTTTTTTATCGTTCGGCAATGGCAATCGCTGATGACTGATACGTAAGCGTATCTTTTCAGCCACACAATAACCGGCCTCAACCGACAAGCTGGGCAACAGCAACATCAAACGATCATTATCCATACGAGAGAGCACATCCCCCTTACGAATAATTGTATGCAAAATGGATACCGACGATTTCAACGCAGCCACACCCCAACGCCGGCCATGCTTGTTACAATACTGCTCAAAGCCATCCATTTCCCACGCAATCAACAAAAAATAATGACCGTATCGAATCGATCTCGCCACTTCATGGTCGAGCCGGCGTTGCATGTAACGAAAGTTGAAACAATCCAACTTGGTGTCCATCAATTTTGCCCGAACAGGATACAACAGTTCCAGTTTATGCAACTGCTTCAGTACATCTTGTCGATTGCTCACACCCTTCACCAGGATACGTTCAACATCCTGACCCAACATAAGCGCCTCGGTGCGTGTAAGATCCTTGGCAGTAAAGATTACAACCGGAATATCACAGGCCGAAGCATGTTCGCGCAATCGATTGACCACTTCAAAACCACTTGTTCCCGGCATCATCAAGTCCAGAATAATTAAATCCGGATCCCGTTCAATGGCAATACGCACACCTTCATCGCCATTGCCTGCGAGCAGTACATGATAGCCTTCGGCCACCAGTGTTTCTTTCAAATAATCACGTACGGACACATCATCATCCACAACCAGCACAGTCGGTCCTGGGAGTGGCTTCGGAATATGCATACCAAAGTGCGACACCATCTCAAGCAAATCATAACGATCCAGACTATCTTTAATCTGGCCAATCGTGCTGCCCGTCGTAAAACGGGGGCTTTCTGCATCGCCTGCGAGCAGAATGGTAGGAGTCTTGTTGATCGCATCCGAACGTTTTAAACACTGCAATCGATCATAAATATTTTCAGTATCATCCGGAACACCAAGGATAATGAGAAACAAATTGCAAGCTGCAGCGGCTTTATCCACCTGCCCCAAATCGGCACACATCACCTGGTAACCTTCGCCCGCAAAAATTTTCTGAACCGCATTGGCACGGCGCGTATTTTCATCCACAATCATAATGACAGGCTGGGGCACGACATCCGGTATCGCTTCTTCAATTGCAGTGGATACGGCATCCTGAGGCAAAGCTACCGCATGCGATGCTGCCCCATGTTGTGATTTGAGGTCTGATTCCGCATGACTGAGTGTCACCGGCAGAGAAACATAAAACGTACTGCCCTGTCCCAACTGACTATCAATGCGAATATCACCACCCAATAATTCGACCATATGCTTGGAAAGCGATAGCCCCAATCCCGTGCCGCCATGGGAACGTGTCATGCCACCATTGGCCTGAATGAAAGGCATGAATACTCTTTCCTGATCTTCTGTTGCGATGCCGATACCATTATCGCTAATGCGGCAACAAAATCTGTATTCCTCCAGCTGATCTTCAGAGCCTGCAATCGATAGCTCCAACTCCACCCGACCTTTTTCCGGTGTAAATTTAATCGCATTGCCAAGCAGATTAATCAATATCTGATGCACTTTATCTTTATCGGACTGGATACGCATTCCAAACTCGATGTTTTCGCTGAGAACAAATTCAATGTCCTTGCTGTCAGCCAAGGGTTTCAATTCCGACATCAGTTGTTGACTTATTTCGCTCGGATTGAAAACCGATTCATCAATCTCCATCATGCCCGATTCGATTTTACTGATATCCAGCAGTGCATTGATGATACCCAACAAACGTTTGCCACTGCTGCTAATATGCCCGACATAGCGTTGTTGTTTGTCGCTCAATGCACCCATGCGTTTATCCGACAACAAGTCAGAGAAACCAATGATGGCATTGAGCGGGGTACGCAATTCATGGCTGGTATTGGCCAAAAATTGATCTTTGGCTTGATTCGCCGAAACCAGTTCATCATTCAACAGCTCCAGATCAATGGCATGCAGTTTTAATTGTTTATTGGCTCGATCCAGTGCTTTTGCGCCCGTTTCCAACTCCAACTCATGTTTTTTCAGCTGCTTGTTGGCTTGGTTCAATTCGTCCGTGCGCGCTTCCAGAGTATCGTATGCATCTTTTAGTTTCTCGAAGGTATAGGCGTTGGATAACTCAACGGCACAGGAGGAAGCCAGCACTTCCAGTGTTGTTTCATCCTCAGCGGAAAAAGGCTTGCTACCGGGCGCTTTGGATAAATAAATCGTCCCCAGGATATGCTGATCAAAACAAATCTGTGTGCCCAGAAAAGCTTCCAGAACAGGATGACCATGCGGACAACCGCTGGACTTTCGGTGCATGGCTAAATTATCCAAGCGAATCGTAGCTTGACCCTTTTCCCATAACTGGCCGAGTAGACCGATGCCTTCAGGCAGATGAGATATTTCAGACTCAGCCCCATCCTCAAGTCCCAGGGCAATAAAATGTTTTTCGCCGTGTTCAATATAGGCCACCATACAATAGGCAGCTCCAAATATCTTCAGGCTAGCCTTACCAATCTGCTCCAGCACAATTGCGCGGGGCACTTCCCGGCCAACTGTGACACTGCCATCGTGTGCATGTGGTATATGCAAAACCGGATCCTGTTGCCAGCGAGCTGGCTTGGCATTTCCGCTGATCGCATTTCCCTTTGTTGCATTCCCTTTTGTCGCATCTTCCATTATGACATCTCCTTCTCGACCTGAAATAACTCTGCAACCGTTTCCAGTAATTTCTCAATTTCTACCGGTTTATAGAGCACCGTCGCCATTGATTCGAATCCCCTTAAATCAGCCACCTTATCTCCAGTCAACAAGATAAACTTAGCTGCCAGACTCGGGTTGATTTGCAACAGCCATGAGAACAGTTCGTTTGCATCCTGCTGGTCAAAGTGATAATCGCTGATCACCACGCAAATATTTTCACGTTCAATAATCTGCTGCGCCTGAACAATACTGTTGGCTATTTTGACTTCATACTGTTCAGCCAGAATTTCACCAAATAATTCAGTCATTAACGGATCATCATCCACAATCAGCACCATCTTTTGCACTGCTATCATCGAAATAGTATTCATCATGTTTCCTGTAGCTGTTTTACTGGCGCAGCTGTTACCCGCTCCGACTGGATTCGTTCCGGCTTTTCCTTCTCAGTCTGCTTTTGAGTTAATAATTCATACGCTGTAGCAATTAAATGTTCAATAGCAACAGGCTTATGCAACACAGCATCAGGCTCTGCCTGTTGCAAGCCTTTTTTTATCGCCCGCTGATCCGCAGCTCCGCTCACCACCATAATGCGCATGCTCGGACAAATATCCGAGCTGCGAATACGCCGGATCAGTTCAAGTCCGTTGATTTCAGGCAACATAATGTCCAAAATAATCAGATCAGGTTGCATGGCTCCGATTTTCATCAAGCCTGAATAACCGTCATAAACACACTCAAACACGGTATTAAACTCTGCCAGCTCAAAGCCCCCTTCAATCAATGCACTCAAAGCTCGATCATCCTCAATAAGCAGCACTTTATAGCCCTGCCCGGATTGATCGGATTGCACAGGCTTCGTCATCTGCAAGGTATTCAAGAAACACTGAAATTCATCGGCTGCAATGCGCCAATGACCACCGGGCGTAATCACGCACTTCAATTCGCCTTTTTGAATCCAGCGTTTTATGGTGTTGATGCCAACGCCACACAGGCGCGCTGCTTTACCCGTTGTCATATATTCCATGCAAACACCTCCAATCTGGATTCGATGTGCGCAATCTAACGGGTAAAAAAAGACAATTCAACCGATTTGGGTGAAATGGATAGATTAGATGATTTAGGCAGTTCTGATAAGCCACACGCACTCGACAAATCACCCCTAAATATTCAATCAAACTTCCCGACACACAGCTGAGATCAATATGCTAGACTCCCGCCATTCTGTTTGAATCACGCTCAGGGAGTCGTTCATGGCCTCATTTTTTTCCAGATTAAAACAAGGTTTAGCGCGTAGCCGCGATAATCTGGCTCAGCTGGTACCCGGCGGCTCAGTGGATGCACTCTCCGAAGAAGAATGGCTGGATATTGAAGACGGGTTAATCATGGCCGATTGCGGTGGTGAGTTGTCCGGTTCGCTGGTGCAACAAGCTCGCAAGCGGCGCGGCAGCTCTATCGAAGCATTAAAATCCTCCATGCTGGCCATGATTCCAGACAGCCAAGCGATTCAAACCGCCGAGCAAGGCCCGTTTGTATTGCTGGTGGTCGGTGTGAATGGCACAGGAAAAACGACCACCATAGGCAAGCTGGCCACGATGTTTGTGCAGCAGGGGAAATCGGTACTGGTCGGTGCAGGTGATACTTTCCGCGCTGCTGCCGTCGATCAGCTGGCGGTCTGGGTGGAGCGCGCAGGTGCTGACATGGTACGTCAGCATGATGGTGCCGATCCGGCATCGGTTGCTTTTGATACCGTGCAGCGTGGTGTAGCTAGAAACTACGATGTAGTGATCGTTGATACCGCAGGGCGAGTGCAAACTGATCGAGGCCTGATGGATGAGCTGGCCAAAGTGCGGCGTGTCATCACCAAAGCCTTGCCCGAAGCACCGCATGAAGTCTGGCAAGTGGTCGATGGCGGCACCGGCCAAAATGCCGTTGTGCAGGTGGAAAAGTTCCGTGAAGTGGCCGGCACAACCGGATTAATCGTCACCAAGCTCGATGGCTCGGGTAAGGGTGGCATTGTGTTGCAACTCTCCCACACCTTCGGCCTGCCCATTCGTTATGTCGGTGTGGGTGAAACACTGGAGGATTTGATGCCCTTTGATGCCGAAGATTTTGTCAGCAGTTTACTACCGGAGCATTCACTCTAAAAGAGTCCCCTGTTGAACAACAGAATCAAAATCTTTCACCGCAGAGGACGCGAAGTACGCAGAGGAAAAACATTATTAATTATAAAGATTTTGATCTTGATTTACTCTGCGGTAAAAAAATCTCCAACGCTATTCTATAATGGGGAGTCGCGCAGCGGGCTGAGGCGCTATTCATGAATCACCCGGGTTAAGGGTGATAGCCTTCGCCGTTAATTAGAATCCAGCCGCAAATACGCCTTGGAGAATCATTTGATGCCACTTTGAACACGCTGCGACTTCAAATGTCGCAGCGTAGTTTATTATCTCTCATATCAGGTGAAAAGAGGTGAGATTAATGGCTACGAACAACAAAAAATATCAGGTTAAAATTGACAGTACAGAGGTTCAAGATGAATACCATGCGCTGATAGCCGTATGGATTCTACGCATGCTGTTAAGTAGTGCGCCTGCATTCAAAGGGTTCTTTGAAAAGAAGCGTGGTTTCATGGATAGTGACTTGCAGGATTTTTTGCAGTTCTCTGATAAAAATGAAACCAAAATAAAAATAAGTGAGCTGAAACGTTTTTTGCATTCCCTATTGGTGTCCTACGAGAAGCAAATCAATACATCAACAACGCTGTTTACCAATATCTCTCTTATGTCGAGCCGAATCAATCTGAGCTATACCCAACAGCAGATTCTGTCACTGATCGTGTTAAAAGAGCGCTATGAACCATTGAAAGATTGTTTTGAAAGGTTGCATACAGCAAGTGAATCACATCTCTATTCAGGCTTGGCTAAAGTCATCGGTAGTGCCCCCCCAGACTGTTTCAAAAGCGATGTCAGGTAGTGCATCCCTTCGCGCCAGTGGTTTAATTAAGATTGATGAGAATTATCGCTCTGGCTTGGATCTCGAACCGATGGATGGTTTGTGTGAAGCCTTGATGGCCGAGAACGAGAATGAGCAGGCGTTATTAAGTCATTTCCTGGTGCCTGCGAAACCAGCCACCTTGGGAATGACTGATTATCCACATGTGCGTGCAGATGTTGAGTTACTCCAAGGCATGCTAGCCGCTTCACTCAAACAGCAGGAAAATGGGGTGAATGTTCTGGTTTATGGTACGCCGGGCTCAGGCAAGACGGAACTGACCCGATTGTTGGCAAAGAGTATTGGAGTCAACTTGTTTGATGAAGTGGAAGATGTATTTCCATCCCGTGGTTTTTCGTTCTTTGGCATGGAGGTGAAGTCGGGGGAAAACAAGGGATGGATCAATAAAGCGCTGCAGGAAAATAAAACACCGGCTATCTGGATTTGTAACCAAATCAATCAGATTGATCCGGCATTTTTGCGCCGTTTTGATTATGCAATGGAGCTGAATACGCCGCCCAGATCTGTGCGGCTGAATATCGTTCGCTCCCGGCTTGCCGGTACGCCGGTGTCCGAACCATTCATGCAGCGATTATCCGAACATGAAGAATTATCACCAGCCCAGGTGGCCAAGGCAGCGAAAGTGCTAGAACGAATGGCCTGTGTCGAGCAGAAGGCCGCTGAAGGAGTGTTGGAAAAGGTGTTGGGTAACAGCGCCAAAGCCATGGGACAAAAGCCGCTGGTTCGGAAACAGGCGCATGCCACGCACTACAGTCTGGATTATCTCAATGCCAATGTTGATCTGCCGAGACTGGTTGAAGGATTACAGCGCAGTAAACGCGCCTCGGATATTCTGAGTAAGTGGGTTGGCGGGTCGGAGCAGAATATCGCCCGCATGTTCGAGCAGGCGCGATCCGAAGATGCTGTGCTGATATTGGATGAAGCGGATTCATTATTGCGTGATCGACGGGGAGCCAAGAATTCGTGGGAGGTTACGCAGGTCAATGAATTATTAGTTCAAATGGAGAACTTCGACGGTCTGTTCATCTGTTCCACCAACCTGATGGATGACCTCGATCAGGCAAGCCTGCGCCGCTTTGCCATCAAGGTAGAGTTTGATTACCTCAAGCAGGAACAGGCTGTAAAGATGTTACAGAAAGAATGTACAACCAAGCCAACGCATGAAGATGCGCGAGCGATTACCATGTTATCCAATCTGGCCCCCGGCGATTTTGCAGCAGTGAAAAAGCGCTTGGATATTCTGGGGCTGGAAGCGAAACCGAATGTTATGATTCAAGAATTGCATGCTGAAGTATTGGTGAATCACGATTCGGTGAGCAAGCCCATTGGTTTTATCAGCTCAAAGTATACCCTTCAAGGAGAGGCGCAATGAAAAAAAATAAGACAACAGAACCAATCAATCATTATGGATATATTGATCCGAAATTTACCTTCGACAACTTTGTGGTGGCATCGAGTAACGAGTCTTGTGTGTTGGCAAGTAAGAGTGTTGTTGAGCAACCGGGTGGAGATTGTAATCCACTTTATATCTATGGAGGGAAAGGTTTAGGTAAATCGCATTTGATCCATGCCATTGCAAATGAGTTTATTGCAATGGGCAAGTTGAAAATTCGGATCTTATCTGCCGAACAGCTTCTGAATAAGTTCATTGCCTCGGTTCGAGATGACACGAAACAAAGCTTTCGCCATCTTTATCGAAATGTGGATCTACTCATAGTTGACGATGTCCAGTTTATTGCAGAAAAAGAGAATATACAGGAGGAACTCCTTTGCATATTCGATACCCTGTATGACCTCAAGAAACAAATCGTATTGGCTTCAGAGTGCCCGACATGCGCCATGCCCGGGTTGGATAAAATATTTTCCCGTTTTCAGTCAGGGTGTACTGCAGAAATTAAAATCCCAAGCCTCGACACACGGCTTATCATTCTGGCGAAAAAAGCTGAGGTGGAAGGGATATCCCTGGATGATGATGTTGCCCATTTATTTGCTTCCCACTTCACCACAAACATAAGGGAACTTGAAGGGGCTTGGGTCAGGCTCTTCGTCCATGCTCACCTGACAAATAAGACAATAAATTTGAACCTAGCCAACCATGTTCTACGTGATGTTTTTCAGGAAAAGCATTGATCGACGACAATTCCGGTGACCTGTGACATACGATTCTTAAACAAAGACCTTCTGACTTGATTTTCAATATCAAATTATGAAAGCCAGGTACCGTGACATCGGTACCGTGACATAGGCACCGTGACATACTCCAACAACAGCTGCGACACCAGCAGTCGTATGGGCTTGTATGATTCATGGCGTAAACACTTTCGTTTACGAATAAGAGATAACAGGAGTTAGAGATGAATGTGGAAATAAGGATTAACAATGAGGTGTTCCCTGTCGGGTGCAATGCATTGGCCAGTTTAATTGAAGCTGTGGAAGACTATCCTGAAAACAAGGCTTTGTTTGATTTATTGGCAGAACATCCCTCTTCAAAAGTACGGAGTGAAATCGCGAGAAAAACAAACATTGGGCAAGATACATTCGATGCATTGGTTTTAAGTGATGACACTTCAGTGATCAAGGCTCTGTTGCAACATTTGCGATGCCATATTTCCAACAATTATTTGAACGATAAGCTGTTCCAACGCTTATTGGATTCAAATAACAGTGATATATTAAAGGTTCTGATTGATGAAATTGAAGATTATGACGTGGGTTCTCATTCGGAACGAGCCGATATTCTGGTAAAGCATAATGATCCTGATATTCGCTTAGCTTTGGCAAACAGTTGCGCCTCAAAAGAACTTATTCGCAGGCTTTGGAATGATCAAGATGCCTCTGTTCGGGAAGCTGCAAGGCACACAGCAGATTAGTAATTATTCCTTGAAGCGTCGGTAATGGGGCTGGTCTTTTTCATTGGCAATGAGAAAGGCCAGCCTGATTGTTATCCATGCAAAATAAGTTGTTTAATCGTCAGGGTGCAAGTTGGTATTTATATTTTCTGAATATGGGAATTGATAGCATCTTCGAATTCGGCTTCATCACGCCTTTGATAAGCATCTTCCAGTTCTGAATCTGACTCGCCAAGTGCAATATTGCTATATGGTTCGAGATTGCTGAATCGGCAGTATTTCCCTTCAAACAGGAGTTTTGTGGCAGCCAGCGATCCATGATGCTGTTTGACCACGATGATGTCAGCGATGCCTTCATTGTCTGGTTTCGGGTGATAGATCTCATCACGATAAAGCAGCATGATGACATCGGCAGTCTGCTCAATGATGGTGGCATGATAGAGATCAGAAATGATCGGGCGTTTATCGAAACGGGTCTCCAGCGAAGGTTTCAATGCGGATGTCAGCACAACGGCGACATCCAATGCTTTCGCCATTTGTTTCAAGCACTGCAACGCCTTGGCGATATTCTGATTGTTTTGCTTAAGTCCGATCTGGCTGGCTAGACTTTGCAGATCATCCAATACAACAAGATCCAGCCCCTGGTCGGTTTGTTTTAATTGCTGGCAGGCGACATAAATCTCGTCCAGCGAACCAATGCTATCCAGCACCTGAATATTCGATTCTGCCAACATACCAGAAGCGACAGCCATTCGTCGCCAGTCCTTTGCCTTCAATTTCCCTCTAAGAATACTATTGATGTTAACACCTGCTATTGCACTAAGCATACGTAAAGCAGTCTCATTTACGCTTTGGCTCATGCAGAGCTGGCATACCGCGCATGCCGATTTTGAGATGGCAGGATAAGACGATAAATTCATGGCCAGGGCTGTTTTACCCATGGAAGTGCGACCGCCGATGACAATTAACTCGCCACGATGCAAGCCATCAATCAGCTGATCAAGGGGATCAAATCCAGTTATCATGCCCGTGCTGTTTACAGGGCTGGAGTATCTGTTTTCGATATCATTGTAGGCATCGAGCATCAATTCACTTATCGGAGTGAATGGCGAGATGCTTGCATCTGTTTCCTGCTGTTTGTTTTTCATACTACCTCCTGAACCGGAGGCATTCTCCCACACAAAACGTCATCCGATGTCGCAGCTGATTGACGATGCTCCACCATCATAACATCCGGTAGCGCATACGACTTGAGCTGTCGCTAGCCGTGTTATGATTTTGTTTCTACAAAAAGAGGAGGGTATGTATGGCCAACAGCGAACCGGAAATCAGACCATTAACGAAAGAGTTTCCCAGCTTCGTTTTGCCGGATGGCAGGGCTGTTTCATCCATTGAAATCGACGTTGATTCTCTATCCAAAATGGAGAAGTATCAGTTTGGCGGATGGGATGATCTGATTCGCTCAATTACGGCGAGATGGGTAAAAGAAAATGCGTATGATGGCACCGGCACGATTTGGCAGTGGGGCTCGCCGAGTGTGAATTTTGGGCATCATAGCTATTCAATGTTTTACGCTGTGCTGGGCATGCCTGCTGCTTTCAGAAAATATTTAGGCTCTGACATTAGGCTGTTGGGTAAGCATGTTCGACCACATTCCGATGAGGTAGTTCCAAGCCTTGCCGATGGGTGGGATGCCATGCTTCATATTCAAGATGAAAGAGTTTGGCAGCCGCTTGATCCTTCATTATGGCAGAAAATAGATAAATAAAACCCATATAGAAGGCCTGAATTAAACCACTAAATATTGGAACTAGCCTTTCGGGCGAAAGGCTGATGTGAAAGGTTTGGATTTAGTGAATTGTGAATACTTCAGTTATCATGTTTTGCTTTCTTATGAATAATGAATATGCTGCTATTTGTTTTCAGACCCCTTTTGATTTTAGGTTTGGATATGTGATAGAGAATGAGTATTAGTGAAAAACACTGAGGGTGAAATGTAAATGAGGGAATCTGAATATTTTATTAATATTATTGAAGAGTTTGCTAAAAAAAAATCTATTCGCGATAAATTGGATTATTTTTACGACAATGGAATTAGTGCTTGGGAAAAATGGTTTCAGCTTGAATTAAGATACTTCCTAGAACAAAAGAAAAATGAAATTTATATAGAAGACTTATTCAATAGAGATAAAAGAACAGCGAAAAAGTATCTGAACAGAGTAGATCTTACATATAGAAGGCCAAACACATCTTCAGAACATTATGTTGGATTAGAATTAAAGGTTGTTGATCATCCAACGGTTAGTATCAAAAAAGCAATTGATGAAGATTTAAAAGGTATGGCAGAAATACTGCCTAGTGAATGGCCGTTTAAAGCTGTAATTTCAACAGCTGTATATAAAAATGAAGGTGAAGCCATAAAATCTAAATATATTGATTTAGTTGATAAAATCGGGGTTCATTTATCATTTGGTCAATATTATATAGCTATAATGTTTTGGGAGTCTGATATACTCGCCAATGCAAATAGAGAAAATTATAAGCGATGGTTGTCAGATAATATTACGGTTTAATTTTCTAGAATTCAGGGGACTTAATTAAACTATGAAATGAATAAATGCTTATCCTTTACTGGTAATTCACGCAATTCTTAAAAAGAGGCTTAAATTGACTAAATTAAAAAACTTCAAAAAATTAATAAAAGCAGTAGCAAGGGAATGTGGATTTCAAGTTGATGGGACAGACTCTTGCTTTGAGGTGTATACTGAACTTGAACACCCAATTTCTTTTCAATTAAAGGAAAATAGTGAAGGCTATTTACAAGTTCACATATGGGAAGATGCAAATCAAAGAGAAAAAAACCATCAATATGGTAAAGCTCGCTACTCATTAAGAACAGCCCTTGATGTGATACAATTTTGCAATATTCTTAATTCAAGTTATGCATTAAGAGCGCGTCGCCATGAAGAATAGTCACAATTAACGGTTCCAGACTTTCATGTTTTAAAATAACGGTAACGGTGTCAAGCAAGACTTATTGAGTTATTTCAAAGCTGGCGGCTGAAGTAGGACTACTTTCAAACTCACTACAAATCAGCGATGACCCTCCTTGGCTTGGATGGTGGTGAAGTTGGTTTATGCCTGAACGGTCGTAAACGGTACGACATTAGATGACGTTCGTTGTGCGAGACTTCCTCTACAGGAGGTAACAATCATGCAGAAAAAATCAGCAGGGCTCACATACACATTGATCAATCTTGGGGCGATGCCATCACAAATTATTCGCCAAGGAAAAGAGATTTGGGATGCCCATGAATATGTTGGCATGATCCGTGACCAAATCCAGAAGTGCAAAGAATATGAAGAAAAAATGTTCGAGCAATTGCCTCGCTTTCAAGGAAGTCGCATTATCTCCGTGGTCGATGAGCATATGCCACGATCTAGTATGGTAGCGAGCTGGCCAGTGCTTATAACCGTTCATGGCTCTAAACAGCCAACCCATGTGATGAATATCGAATACAAAACGCATGACAGCGAGCCATCGTTAGCGGGTACTATGCCAGTCATCAATGTATTCTTTTCAGGAGTCTCCCCATTTTTTATTCCCATACAGGGGGCATGAGTAGTCCGGGGATAGTTGGTTGTTTGCGTTGATTGTATTTGTCCTGTTTTCGTAGTCAGTGACGTAATGCAGTCGTAGCAAGGCAGCCCCCCTACTGGCGGGATAACAATGCAATGCATGTCTCCACGCGACATGATATGACGTATTGAGTGTTATGCTTTAGCCAAATAAAGCAGGGGGTATTGGTGCAATGCAAACTCATTTCAGGAATCAAATGACGCATGCCGTAAAAGTGTTTGGAGTTGGTGTCGCTGCCCGATCATTGGCTGAAATAACTAGCCATAGCTTGCGAAATATAACATGTGTTGCTGTCGATGCTGATGAACAGGCATTTGAACTCAGCCCTATAAAAAAACAATTACAGCAGGATATCGAGATGGTATTTGTTATTGCAGGAAGGGGTGAAACTGCAACGGTGGCCAATATTGCATCTATTATTGCTGAAGCAGCCAGGAATAAGCAGGTATTAACCATAGTTGTGGCATCGCAGTCCTTTTTCTCTGAAGGTGAGCATTCTTTACATCAGACAGAGTCAACCATGGCAGTGTTACGGAAAAGCGCTGATGCTCTAATTTCCATTCCAGATCAGGGATTGAATGGGCATCAATTGGATTGTAAATTACTATTGGCTGTGCATGGCGTTTCTGAATTGACGGCACCCACTGCTTATATGAATCATAACATTGCTGATATAAAAGCAGTGTTAAATGAAGGACATAGCTTGACCGTGATGGGTTCCGAGGTTGGATTTGGTGATGATCGGGGTGCTATGGCAACAAAGAAAAGCATCTCGTTTTTATTATCAAAAGGTGTTGATATTCGTGACACACAAGGGATTTTAGTCATTGTGGTCGGCAATCAGAATATGTTGCTGATTGAGTATGATGAGGCTGTTTCTATTGTTTATGATTTAGCTGGTGAGAAAACCAATATCACAAGTGGCATCGTTTTTGATGAAAATATAGGCGAAGGTATTCGAGTCACTATGATTGTTACAGTTGGAAATGGAAAATGACAAAAAAACGAATCTTGGACTATGGTGTTCAGAATGGCGAAGATATTCAGGTAGCATGGATGCAGTCTGCCAGCGCCAGTCTTGAAGTAAGCAAGGTGGGCGACTATGAGTGACACATTAATGAGACAATGGCAGATGTTGCGCTTGATTCCACGTCAGCCATCCAAGATTTCCACAACTGAGCTGATGCAGTGGTTGGCTGATGAGGGCTTTACCACCACGCCACGCACTTTGCAGCGTGATCTGGTTCGCCTTTCGTCAATCTACCCCCTGTTGTGTGATGATCGGGATAAACCGTTCGGCTGGTCGTGGGATAAGCATGCCAATGTGCATGAGGTGCCGGGCATTGATTCCGATACGGCACTGGCCTTTTATCTGGCTGAAAAGCATCTCGAACCGTTGTTGCCACGAACGACGATGAAACGACTAGCTCCCCACTTTAGGCGAGCGGAAGAAGTATTGGATCGCGCCGATCTAAATAAAGGTAATCCAGCATGGCGCAACAAGGTGCGTGTATTGCAACGCGGCCCAGGCTTGGCAAACCCAGCCATCGTATCGGGTGTACAATCTGCGGTTTATGATGCCCTGCTGCGCAATCGTCGCCTCGATGTGACATACCTTCCACGCGGGAAAGGTGAGGCCAAACAATACGAACTCAATCCGCTCGGTTTGGTGCTGAAAGATGGTTTATTTTATCTGGTCTGTTCGATGTGGGATTATCCGGACATTCGCCTGCTTACATTGCATCGCATGCAGGCAGCGAGCGTTCTGGATATTCCTTGTGCAGCGCCGAACGCTTTTGATTTGGATGATTATATTGCTTCCGGTGAGCTCGATTTTGCTGTTGGCGACACAATAAACCTGAAAGCATGGATTAGCTCAGATATGGCGATTCATTTGCAAGAGCGACCGCTGCATGCGGATCAAACCATTGTTGAAACCGATGACTCCAGAATAGTGTTGAACGCTATGGTGCAGGATACCAATGAATTGCGCTGGTGGCTGTTAGGTTTTGGTGACCAAGTGGAAATCCTAGAGCCAGCAAACCTCAGGGATAGTTTTCGTGTGATTGTTCAAAACATGGCTCAAGCGTATAAAAGTTAAAGTGAGAAATCATAGTGTTGACTAATGTAACCACGGAGTACACAGAGTTACGCAGAGAAGGAACCTTAATCATAATTAATTATAAAGACTTTGATCTTGATTTACTCTGCGGTAAAAAAAATCTCCAACGTTATTCTATAATGGGGAGTCACGCAGCAGGGTGGGTTGCTATTCAGTGATCACTAATATTCAGCCATGCGCCTTCCAACAGGCCGGCATCCACGATAATCAAACGATCATAATGCCAGCGACGCATCACCGCCTCGATAATCGCAACACCTGCCACAATCAAATCAGCACGACCGGACTCGATGGTGCGAACGGCCTGCCGCTCAGCCTGATTCATGGCTAACAGACGATCACGCAAGGCTTCAAATGAAGCCCAGCTCATGCTGTAGTTGTTAATTCTTTCCGCATCATAAGGGCATAAATCCAACGCTGTTGCTGCCAGAGTTGTCACTGTGCCCGCCGTACCCACCAATGCAGCTGGAATGATTCGATTACCCCAAAAGGCTTCGACTGCGGCCAAATGCGCATCGGCAGCAGCAAGCATGGACGCATAATCCGCTGGTGATGGTGGATCCGAATGCAAATGCGCCTCCACCAAACGCACCACGCCCATTTTCCGGCTGATCGCATCAATCGCCGCGCCATCGCCAGCACGAATAAACTCTGTACTTGCACCACCAATATCAAACAGCAACATATCCGTTTGTGTCTCAGATTCGAGCACCGCAGATGAACCGGCCAGCGACATCGCCGCTTCCACTTCGCCCCCGACAATGCGGATTTGAATGCCCGTTTCCGCTGCCACCCGATCCCGAAAAACCTGGCCATTCTCCGCTTCACGCATGGCGGCTGTTGCAACAGCCAAAATTCGATCCGCATGCACATCATACTGTGCCAACAACCTGGCATAATCATGGAATGCAGCTAAACCGCGCTGCATCGCCGTCTCCGACAATACACCGCTACGATGCAGTCCTTCACCGAGCCGGATAATATTATGCGTGTAATGAATGATTTTCCACGGCTTTGAATCCGTTGCTGCCGCAGTTTCAGCAATCATCAAACGAAATGTGTTCGAGCCAATATCAATCGCTGCAAAACATCCTGTAGCAGCCATTATGAACCCCTATGGTTTGCAGCGACTTCAACATAATGATTCGCCGAACGCTGCAAAAATTCTTTTTCGTCATCCTTCAATACTCGTATTTCTCTGGCCGGAGAACCGGCATACAAATAACCACCACGCAGCACTTTACGCTCGGTCACCAACGAACCAGCAGCCAAAAAACAGCCTTCTTCCAGCACTGCCTGATCCATGATGATGGAGCCCATGCCAACCAGACAACGATTCTGAATTTCACAGCTGTGCAAAATCACACGGTGACCGACCGTCACATCATCGCCCACCACGCAGGGGCAAACGCCACCACTGGTATGAATCATACTCAGGTCCTGAATGTTGGAACGCTCACCAATCACAATATCGTGCACATCACCACGCAAGACACTTTGATACCACACACTGGAATCCGCCCCGATCGTAACACGCCCGATCACATCGGCCGAAGCTGCAACAAATACCGATTCGGCTATCTCCGGCAGCCAATGCAGATAGGATGTAATCATGGTTTTTGCCCTCCTTGCTGAGCTGCCGCATCCAATATCTGGGCGCTAAATTTCAAAGCCTTGCGATCCAATGCCTTACGATTAAAGGTGTCGGACTTCAATTCATAATAATTCACAATAGGGATTTCGATTTTCTGATTGTTTTTGCCACGTTTGTCGAACAATGACACCATCAACACATCCGCCTTCCAATCTCGGGGCCATGGGATCGTGCCTTCAAAAAACTTGTGCGTCGTCACATCAAACTGCAAGGATCGTTTGCCCGCCTTATTATCCAATGCAATCACATTACCCTTGGAATCAATGACTGAAAAACTGATATGGCCTTTCGCCCAACGCGGATAGTTTTCACCCTTCACCACCACCAGACTGTAAGCAATGTTATGTCCATCGAGCCATTGCGCTGTCGGATGCAGAATATGCCAGCCACCGACTTTGCGTGCCGCCAGCACATCATCAAACATTGCCAGGCGCTTGTTCATAGCATGTATATCATGGGTATTACGCAACGATTCGGCTTGCATGCTTTCAATCTGAGCATCACGCAAGGCCAACATGGCTTCAGCTTCTGATAATTTAGCGATGAGATTACGCTGCTCATATTGCAACTGGGCGATGTATTGCGTGTGTTGGCTCCGATGAACCGGTGATATTATTATCGAACCCGACACTGCAGATGCAAGCACCAGACTCAACAGCAATACCATCAACACGATTGGACGCAGGGTAAACTGTTTGATCACCTGACCCTCTCGCCCCAGGCTAAGCTGCATGGGGGAAAACCATGATCGCATCACATCAAGGCCACAGTGCGTGCACGGACAGACCAGTGGCTTCATCCATGCCAAACATCGCATTGGCATTTTGTATAGCCTGGCCGGACGCGCCTTTGAGTAAATTATCAATACAGCTGACAATCACCACGTCATGTTCATCCAGCACAACCAGACCAATATCACAGCGATTGCTGCCCGACACCCCGGCTGTTGATGGTAGCCGACCAACAGGCAAGACCCGCACAAAGGCTTCATCAGCATAGGCCTGTTGCAACACAGCATGCCAACTGGCCGTATTTTCACCGCTTAAATGCAAGGTGGTTAACATGCCTCTGTTCATGGGCAACAAGTGCGGCACAAAACGTATGTCAATCGCAGCCCCGCCAAAACCCAACGCCCATTCTTCCATCTCCCAAACATGGCGATGGCGAGGCAAACCATACGCTTTGACCGAATCGTTGAGCTCACAATACAACAAATCAACACTGGCGCTTCTGCCCGCTCCCGATGCGCCGGACTTGGAATCAATA
>CAYOTF010000042.1:0-17200 GCA_964406805.1 uncultured Zetaproteobacteria bacterium
CTGTGGCTTGCTTGTCTGGAACACGACTGCTTAATCCATAGCAATTAAACGTACCTACCTGTGCCTGATCAACATCCTCTTTTTCAACAAATAGCCTGAATTTTTTTCTCCCCGAATGATCGCTATCTTTCTCACTCGATAAGCTGGTCATATAAACAAATGGCAAATCACACTTGCCATCATATTGCTGTGCCAGCAGCCCGGCACGAATCTCATCGATTGGCCTGTTATCTTTCTGAGACTGATAAAGTGCACGCCGCTCTATATCAGCTTCAATTTTAGTCGCTGATTTAAACTGCTTACACTTAAAACAAACAAAAGCATTCACATTGGACGGCACTGCTTTGATGGATGTGTGATGCGTGTAATCCGTCAAACGATTTAACCATTTACCAAGATTAAGCTTCTGTAACTGTTCTTCGGATTGCGCAAACAGGCGCAGCTTGTCTCCAAGCGGGAATGACTTATTTCCATACTTCGGAAATGACACAGCAATGACAGACTCATGTTCCGAGGTCTTGTTTTCTACCAGTGCCAAATGCAGCTGCTGGTAAACTTTCTCCCATAAAAAACCGAGAGAAACCTCAGTATTTGGCAACAAGGTTAATTCAATATAATGCCTCATCCTTCAGCGTCTCCACCAAACACACCTCCGCGAATAAGATTGGCTGTCACATATTTTTGCTGGTCTGCATCAATACTTTTACCCCTCACCCAGTTCAACATCAATGTATAGAGGTCATTTTTTGTTGGCCTGTAGGCACGGCCATGCTGTGTCACAGACCCGTAAGGCTCAATCGCTATCGGAAGCCTGGATAGTGAATCAACATCGACGATCTCGGTTTTCCCTTTACCTTCAGCTTTAATCATCATGGTGTCGCCATACCAGGTATCAATGGTGCGAATGGCATTGCCAATTTTGACATTATGCATGGCTGCACAGCCATTTAATTGAAACAGTTTTTTCTTTTTCTCACCCATATTCATTTCCTGGGATGGAAACACATGCTGACCTTTGCCCAGTTTGACAAAGGCATCCACTTTCAGAAATACAAAATTATTTTCTTCATCACTGGAAAGCCCTGTCCTGATTGCATCAGCCAGTTTTTTGAGGGTTTCGTTATCTCGATTCTTCTCAAAATCATTCAATGAGAAGTCGTACGCGTTTATAGGCGAAAGCGAATTTTCTTCTCCATTCAGATACACACGAATTTCAACTTTTTCAGCACCCACGCGATTTCGCCAAAGAAATCGACCATTGGCAATATTATAGGCATAGCGCAAAGCCAAATCATTAATATCCTCTGATTCTTTGAAGGCGCTCACCTTACTCTGAATTGATTTAGCAAAATCTGGTGAGTTGCAGGCAAATGGTTTCCCAAGGTTACCAACCACCCTCAAAGAGAAACTGAGTTTCAAAGTGTCTTTAACCATGGGTAAGTTCGCATCATCACTATTAGACGATACAGGATTAGGTGCTGTTTTTTTAATATCATCAATACCATAAGCGCTTTGTGTTGAACGGTTCTGACGTTGCCCAACAGGGATACCTTGCCATAGTTGATCGCTATTTTGGTCAAGATCACCCCAGTTCCCTGCAAACATTAAGCCATCAGAGGTTTCCAGCTTGCGTTCAAAAGATAGCATGCTGGGCAGTGAGATTGTTGTTGAATTATTGTTTGTCATATTCGACTCCTTTTAGTTTATTTGTTTCCAATCAGGAAAAATCATCATTTAAATTTTGCTGAACACTTTCTGATATTTCAGGCTGATCATTTGATCCACTTTGCGTGCATAAATACCAATGCCCTTGATAATCGTAGTGCCACAAAGATTGCTTTAATGCTTGTTCGTCTTTTAGGCGATGCACACCTTGCCATTCACCAACGCTGTGCACCGCTTCCACAAAGCAAACATCCGTTTCATTATCGCGGGTATTGGCGACTTCATGGTTTTTATACACTTGGGAAATAGCTTTGTAGCCAACCATAATCGGAACCAGGAAGCCCCGTTTGGGTTTTTCTACATATTCCCAGTCGGCATCAGTTTTTTCATTTGGATCACAGTACACAAGCCATTCTGCCAGTAACTTTTTATTGGCGGCATTATTAGGAAGTAAAGCAAAATACTCTTTCAATTGATCCGGAATTGCATCTTGACTATACGGCTGTTCTAAATGTTGCTGCCACAACATCAATAACTGCTGATATTGCTCATTTTCTGGTTGAGATTCAGCCTGCTTGGTCAAATGACGCTTGATATTGCCTGAAATGGGTCTGGCTTGTTGCTTGAGTGCAATAAAATCAAGCCATGCATCGAACAGTTCCATTTCAGGCTTTGACGTGTGTAAGCTATCAAAATGACCTCTAAGGTATTGCGACCTGTCTTGTAAAATAAATCCAGGTAACAACTTGCGAATTAACGACCTTAAATTGCCTATATTATTTTCATCATCAACCGTGAAAAAATCAATTTCACCAATTTCAAGCACCGTTCCCCCGGCCAGTCGCTGCCGTTTACAGGCATAACCCAACCACTCGATCAATGCATCTTTCCGGTTTCCAATATTTCCTTCACAGGCAATCAGCAAAGAGACATTCATGTTCATTTTCCCTTCTTCAATGATTGGCGGTGAACCCACCTTGTTTTTGCCTGCCTCACCATATTGATAAGCAGGATTCTTGGATTGAATAAACTGATTGTATTCATGAGTGTGAACCTGGTGCTGGTGGGCAACAACTGCACATCCCGATAGCCCAACATCAGAAAAATCAATATGGCCTTGAAGCTTGCGCGATAAATTATGAGAGTAGCCAAGAAAATGGGTGATCGAAGGGAATCCCCAGGTAAAGCCAGCCACGGCATTGGCACCTTGTACCTGAATACGGTTTATCAACAGATATTGGCTCATACGGATTCCCCCGTGGGTTGCTTAATTTCCATTTCTATTGGTTCCATAAACTCTCGCAGGGGGGCTTCCAACAGCCTGCTCCATAGTCGCGTATGCTCTTTTTGCGGCGTGAACTGTTTATCCTTGCCCCGCAGCTGGTTGTTAAGCCAGCGAGAAAAGTCAGCACGAATCACTGCCTGCCAGTTGCTACTCTGCCGAGCAGCTAGAAAATTCTCATCGGCACGATAAGGGTCAAGAAAATACTGATGTTCAGGTTTAAGTTTAATATCCGCCCTGTCAGACCAACCGGGAGGAAGATTCTGAATGGTTCCGGCATAAAAAAGAAACTCGTCAATAATTGTGTTCACCCAACGTTCCAGATGCCGCATCCGTTTGGGGTCTTTGATGCTTAAATCCAACTTCCCAAAGCGCAACAAAAAGTCACGCAGGTAATCAATGTCCATTTTGATATTTGTGTTATGAAAATCACCGAATAATGATTTTCTGTAAATTGGTGCAGTAAGCTGAGATTTCCATGTCGGTGGCTGAGTTGAGAAAAGATGCAACTTCCCTCCCCTCTTGCCATTTAGCTGCGAAGCATTGCTATGATTGCTTGCTGTTACGCTCAGAGTAGATCGCTGTACAAACCTTGATATTTCATTAGGAGAAAACTTCCCTTTTTCCTGAGCTTTCTTTATAGGCTTTTGACTATCATCGAACACTTTTTCATGAATTACATGAGCCAAAGAGGAAGAAATTATATTGCATAAAAGATGATAGCCCGCTTGATCTACACCTACATCGACTTTTAGAGGGAAGTAAACCTGTTTAGCAAGGGAGTGTGTGCTTGGTGTTCCACTATCAAGTGACTTTCTAAAACCCTGAGTCCACTTTTCTAATAGCTCTTCATCTTCCTCATCACCTTGCACAATGCACTCAAAAAAGCGACCATCTTTAGAAAGTTGCTCTGCCAACTTTTCGCCATTTAATTCAAGTTCCAAAAACTGAAATATTGGCGCAAACTGATTACCAGCAACCGCTCCATCAATCACCCTATTCTTTAAGGCTGAAGTTGTTAAATAAGCATCACGTTTCTCATCTATAGAGTCAAACAGAGAAGGTGTGTTAATTTTAGAGTGGGTTAGCTTAATAACATGAGTCGCAAAGCTAACGTTTGCTGCGTTTTTACAATTGACAGAGAGCCAATTTATCGGGCTATACTTGTTTGCAAGGCCTTTAACTTTCTTAAAATAATCTTTCTTTTTTCTATAAATATTTAACCCATTCGGTTTATTTATCAGCGTCAGCACAGTAAGTGCCTTTCTGCGATGAAAACCTAAAGATGTCTCATTTTGTTCTTTTTTATTTTTTCTGGTATCGAAAATATATTCAATATCGTCATCATTGAAGAATTGATTTTTTTTGTATTGCTCGCCAACTGATTTCAATTCATCTTTAAGATACTTTTCTTCTTCTGCTTCAAACTTTCTATTTAAAAAATCGACAATAACCTCTTCCCATGTTCCCAATGTTTTTTCTTCTTCACTCATGACTTGCTCCCAATATCCTGATAAACGCCCAAATAAGAATGATAGTTATATTCGCCTAAATTTCCTTTTTCGTACTCAATCAAACGTACTTCGCCAAAACGGCGACTGACTTCTTTTAATTCTAAATGGAACTCGTTCGCCAGTGTTTGGTAAGTCGTCAAGACATCCTGTTCAAACCAGAAACCATTTCCTTTTGCAGGTTCAGCCAGTTCAACCGAATTGATTTCGACCAAGGGCACACCAAACTCCGGCGGTGATACTTCCTCATTTTTCCACTTCCAGTATGGTTTGGAACCTTCATTATCCAACCACAGATAATACGCTGCATCTCTGTTTGAATCTCGAAAGCGCTGTTGTCGCTGCACCTCACCACACCAGTGAGGGTGATTCTTCCACCACAGTTTTGCGCTATCAGCACCCGCAAATAGTTTGTTTAATAAAGCCGTATGCTCCAGGCACACCAAATTATTCTTTGCTCTTTCTTTATACGCTTCAGGCAACTCGATTCTCTGTATTGCCGTAATTTCTTGATACTGTTCTTCGCTGAGAAGCATGGATAAATCATGCGGTTCTAGTTTCAGACCAGAAGACTCAAATCCAGGTCGCATAAAACAGACCTGCTTCTTGTTAAGCGCTTTATAATTTTTATTCAACAGCAGAATGTTGGCTTTATCGGGTATTGTATTCCTGTGCCTCAACACCCTGCCTGCTAGTTGAATTATAGAACGCATGGAACTCGGCTCAACGATAGCCCAATCGTAATCATGATCTCGGCCAACCTCTGCCACAGGAGATGCTATGACGACAAAAATATAATGGCGAATTTCAGGGTGGTTTTTTATGATTCGTTGAATCTCTGGCTCTTTCCAAATCGCTTCCGAGTCTTTGCGATTTAGTATTCTATCCAGATTATTTTCAATAGATGAACGGGCTGCAAGAGGATGGCGGCTGTGATAAACGCAGTAATGAATACAAGTGTCTTCAGGTGCATCCAACTTCAATAATGCTTTTGCAACCGCAACCAAAGGGTTGATGTTTGCCATGCGTACCAGCCCAACAGACAGGCTTTTTCCTTCATGAGTAAGACAGTGATCATGATGCAAACGAACAACACCAGCGTACATGGTATCTGCCATACTCTCTGCAATGGTTTTGCTCGCTATTCGTTCTACTTCAACAATTTCCGCTTTGCGTTTTGCAGGCAGCGACTGCAAGGATTTGATTCTCTTTTGAACGAATTTTTCGTGCATTTTTTTGAAATCATCAAATGCCTTGTATTGCCCGTGAGTGCATCCCCATTCATCAAACCAAGCACAGGTAATATCTCCAGACCACCCTTCAATATTAACCTTTGCATAGTGTGACCATCCAGCCTGATAGGCTTGAAACAAAGCATAGGACAAAGCAGGAGGAATAGTTGCGGTTGAAAGCAGTACACGGCAACCCAACATGGCCGCCCAATTCACCAACCGACATAGAGCGGGCAGATCTTCTAAACCAAAATCATCCGGTTCATCCAACACCAAGTCCGATGTAAGCAAGCGCAAGGTCGCTGGAATCTGCTTACCACCTTTTGTGCCTTCCGTTGCCGGGATCAAATGATCTATTGTGCTGACCAATACCGGGGCTTGAAGCAATTCATTCAAGCCCTTCTCCTGCCTTGTCCAATCACTCAGCGCATGTTTCTCCACGGCTCCTTTGTAATGAATATATAAATCCGAGGGGATCAACTCTTCCTGAGATTCACTACCAGAAGCCTCTGGCAACAGTTCTTCGTCACCGTTTCTTCCCTTACATACTTGAGCTTGCTGATATTCAAAGAGTTGTTTGATTGCCGTGCCACCTACCGCTATCGCCAACTCTTCTTCTGACAACTTGAGTTCATCCCGATATTCCCGTCCTGTTTGTAATGTTAACACCCTAAGACCGAGCGCCACACTAAAACGCACGCGACCAGCTTGCAGACCCAATGCAGTCATGATCTTGGCATTAGCTCTTGTTTTCCCTTTACCCGTTGAAGCCATATTGATACCGAAAAACCCAGAATCAAGCGTGTCTTTACCAATTTTTTCAGCCATCTTTCTAGCCTTATCTTGCCAGCCAAACGCCTCCTTAAATGCTTTGGGAACATTTTCAGTGAGTTTCTCGTTAGGCTCCAAATGTGTAAGAGTGCTATTCAATCGGGGTAAAGCTTTAACAATTTCTTCTGCATGATGTGCCACACCAATCAGGTGTTCATCCAATTGTTGCTTGTATTGTTTTTTTTCATCAACCCAGTGTGTGTTTGCATAGACTTTATAATGGGGGTTACGCCACTCTTCGGTGATTTTTGCGGGTGGTGATGAATAGAAATGATCGGCCAGCATAAGAGATAGACGCGATAGATGAGTGATAAAAAGCTGCTCATGTAACCAATCGGTTTTTGTATTTAGCCAGGAACGTAGTTTCACGCGTGCTTCAGAGGACAGACTGCATGCCTTTGATCGCCACTGCATACTTTGGACCGGAAGGTTGGGAAGGTGCCAATTATCCTGAATGCGTTCTTTTTGATCTTCATCTTTACAATTATACGAATTCCATACGGCCTCAAAATTTCGATCCAGCCACTCATCTGTATTTTTCAATTCTGGCGGAGAAGAAAGATCTTCTTTCCACTTAGGGTAAAGCGGCAGTTTATGATGTGTCATAATTAACCACGCTACTAGTTTAGCCAGCGGTGGCAGGTCAGATAACTTGGGAGCAAGGCCTTTGTCTAACCCATCCTTATAGTATTCAGGAAAAGTATCGGCTTGCATATCGCCTAACGCTTCCAGCCACTGTTCATCAGTCTTGCCGCCTACAAACCCCTGGAACAAACGAAAAGAAAGCCATTCATGCCGATAAGGCTCAAAGCCTTGGGCTTCCTCATCCGGGTTAAGTTTTTTTTGGAAAAGCACATTTGCCTTGCCAAAATCATGGAACAGTCCGGAAATGGCAGTCGCATATTGAATAACATCAAGTGTTTGCCATTGTCTTTTATCTGTAAACTGCCCCACTTCTTGTTCCGTATAATTCACTGGCACAACCCCTTGGGCGTTGAACTTACTCCTGTTGCCCACAACCCACACCAATTCACTGCGGCTTCGACTGCGTAACCAGTGGCACGAAACCGCTGTGTTTTTCGAGGCGGTACTGCGCAGCAGGGTTTTTACGGCCTGTAAACCTTCGTTGGTGATCACCGTTTGCCATGTATTGCTGCCGATGCGGTTGGCAAAGGCATCAAGCACCCGGCGAGTTTTGGCGAGAGACTTTTTCTCACACTGGGAAACGAAGGTGACCATCATGATTTTAGCATCCTAAGCTCGCACCCTGCTTGCTCATCGCTTTCACCGTATCAAACATAAAATCCAGCGCTTTGTGTTTGGTGAAATTCTGCAAACACTGTTGGCGAAACTCCTGCTCGGTCGCCCCCTCTTTGGCGCAGATAAATGCCCAGGGCAGAATCAAGGTATCCTTGATCAAATCGGCCACATCAAATACCAGCGCGCCACGCCTTGTTTTACCATGAAAGACAGCGAAGCCATGCGGAATACCCAGCACCCATAATGTGGTGGCAGCCAAACCATAAGCCAGATAGTTGCCGTGATTGAGAAAGGCATTGGCATCATTGGTATTGTTGTAATCACGGGTAAAGCCCTGGGCTTGGGTGCGATTGGCGGCGATTTTATACAGCGTTTTGGTTAACTGCGCTTCAATCAATAATAGTTCAGTGACATTGATGGATTTTTCAATCCGCGCTGAAAAAGAGTTTATTGCCCGCTCGGTGTCAGCATCACCAACATCAAACCCTTCCGCTTTCAAGTCTTTATCTCTACCCCATATCCGTTGCAGATATTCGATGCGTAGCTGCTGAAATTTTTTGGCCACCTTTAAGCGCTGCTCATCATCAAACCACCACGACATCCAGCCCTGCACATATTCTGTCGGACGATATTCACTTTGCGGGCTTAACCATTCGATTTCATTAGCGGCAATCAGCGGTGTAGCACCGCCACCACTAAATCCAACCAATACACCGGCAGAGGCCAGCATGCGCATGGCGGCCTGGGTGATTGATGTGCCTGTGCCCAACAACAAACAGGTGGTATTGGCAATCGGAATATTCCAATACTGCTTATCCTTTTTTTCTTCGGTGAGATACAGCACCCGCCCGCTTTTTTGCATCACACGGCATTTTTCCAGATAAAAAATATTCGCCCGCTTGGAGTGCAGGATCGATTTCAGATTTTGCGGCGACAGATTATCCATTGAATTTGGAATGATGAATTTGGAATAGTCTGCCTGTGCGGGCAAGCCGTACGCAGACAGGTGAAATGTTTTTTAATTTACACATCGCTTTCTTTCTCCGGGTGCACAAAGCCAATGGGCTGTTTCTCGCCTTGCGGTGGATTCATCATCTCACGAATGGCATCAAAAACCACAGCAAACTGCTTATCATACTTTTCTTCGAGCTTATGCAGCCGGAGCGCCAGCGCTTTATTATTCGCTGTCATAGCTCTGAGCTTTACAAAAGTGCGCATGATTTCAATATTGACCTGCATCGCCTGTTTACTTCTAAGCACGCTGGAAAGCATCGCCACACCCTGCTCGGTAAATGCATAGGGAGGCGTTCTCCGTCCTCCCCGTTTGTTTGAGGTCACAAATTGTGACCTCAAACGTTCAAACTCATCTTTCGTCAACTGGAACATAAAATCGTCCGGAAAACGCTCAATATTACGTTTGACCGCTTGCACAAGAACCTTGGTTTCCACCCCGTAAAGCGTTGCCAGATCAGCATCAAGCATAATGCATTTACCACGAAGTTGCAGAATAGTTCCTTGAATACGCTCCAGCGGAATGAACATATGATCATCGCTCATACGTTCGACCTCCCGAACTTGAAGTGCCAATCTGTGACCTCAAACCGCTTCCGGGCAAGGTTAAGACCTTCGATGTGAACATCAGTAGTCAGCCGTAGAGTTTCGTATCAGTTTATTCATCTCGCCCCTCATGCTTTTCCCCCATATCGGAAAGCTTCATTATTGCCTGAACAAACCATTTGGGAAGCTTATCTATTTCCAACAATTCAGCTTCTTCCTCGGCGCGGCGGAGCATTTCGAAGAACCAGACCCGCTTCGGGTGACGGGCATCGGACGCTGTGCGCAATCGCTGCGATTGCAGCTTCTTAGCCAGTGACAGGAAACTGCGTATTTTTTGAGGCTGTACTGCGCAGCAGGGTTTTTACAGCTTGTAAGCCTTCATTGGTAATCACTGTTTGCCATGTATTGCTGCCAATGCGGTTGGCGAAGGCATCGAGTACCCTGCGGGTTTTGGCGAGGGACTTTTTCTCACACTGGGAAACGAAGGTCACCATCATCGTACGTTACCCTCCTTACCCACTATCGTTTGGCTGCAGCTTTATACACGGCATTGCGTTCACGTTTGCCGACGGCAACCACCAACACCAGCACTGCTTGCTGATGCACTTCATAAACCAGACGAAACCCGGCACTACGCAGTTTTATTTTGTAACGATGTTGTACGCCGAATAAACGCGCCGAGGCAACTGCCGGCTGTTCCAGACGCTGGATCAGTTTTTTCTTGAACTGCTTCTGAATACTTGCATCCAGGGCTTTCCACTCCTTGAAAGCATCGCGTACAAATTCAAGTTTATAAGTCATCTACATTCACTTTTACACGCTCTTGATTCACCCTTGAATCCGCCAGGGCATTCAGCTCCAAATCCTCAATTTTATTTAACAAAGCCTCATACGATTCTACGGGCAGGCAATAAAATTCGGGATTATTTCTATTCAATACAGCCACAGGAAAACCTTCTCCCTGTGCTACTGCAAGTGTTGGGTTCTTTTTTAGGTCTGAAATGCTAATCACAGTATCAGCCAATATAGTTGCAGCCATAAGTATCTCCTTAACATGTTTTAATAAGACTTATAATAGACTTGTTAAAAGTCTTTTGTCAATGTTTTGTGTGATTGATTTGGCTCATGGCTTTCACCGTATCAAACATAAAATCCAGCGCTTTGTGTTTGGTGACATTCTGCAAACACTGTTGATGAAACTCAGACGGCGCAGGCATGTGTTTACCGAGCAAGGATATCGCTTTCTGCTGAATTATTAACTTTATGCTCTCATCAAACAGACCACCAGAGAGATTGGCTGTGAGTTGCTCAATGGTCAGCAGCGCATGTAATTCTTCGGGCGAAAATCACACACCGGGCAATTCAAAAGCAATATGACTATCCTCCTACCCTTATTCAGCAATAGCGTAACAAGATATTGCCAAGTGTCGTCACAAAAAAAACGTCATAAATTATTATCATGGAGTCCAACGCATATCCGACTACACTGCCGCGCATGGCGAAATCTCTTTTTGTGTGTCAAAGCTGTGGTGCAGAGCATCGTAAATGGATGGGGCAATGCACCGATTGCGGTGATTGGAACGCGGTTACAGAGCAAGTGATTGAAGCTGCCGCTGTGCGTTCGGCAGACAAAGGAAAGGTGCTGGAGGTTGCCTCCATCACGACCATCAGCAATGAGAATAGCCCGCGTCGATCAACCCACATTGAAGAATTGGATCGTGTATTGGGTGGTGGTTTAGTGCCCGGTTCAGCCGTGTTGATTGGTGGCGACCCCGGCATTGGGAAATCCACGTTATTGTTGCAAGCTGCTGCCAAATTGGCTGCCGACAAAACAAACGGGCCGGTGTTATATATTACCGGTGAAGAATCAATTCAGCAGGTGCATTTGCGCGGCAGTCGCATCGACTCGCTGCATGCTGACCTGCTACTTATTTCCGCCTGTGAACTGGAATCCATGCTGGCCACGATTACCAAGGTGAAACCCTCAACCGTCATTATCGATTCCATCCAGACCACGGTCAGCAGCAAACTCACCAGTGCGCCGGGCACAGTATCGCAAGTGCGTGATTGCTCGGCGGCCTTGATTCGCCATGCCAAAACACATGGCCATGTGGTGATTCTGGTAGGGCATGTCACCAAACAAGGGGCATTGGCTGGCCCGCGTGTGCTCGAACACATGGTGGATGCGGTGATTTATTTCGAAGGTGATCGCGGTCATGCGCATCGTATTTTACGCGCTGTAAAAAACAGATTCGGGCCTTCCGGTGAGATTGGTGTGTTTGAAATGTCGGATCGTGGACTGATTGGCATCCGTGATGCCTCGCGTTTGTTCTTGGCTGAACGTGCCAAAGATACCCCGGGCTCTGTTGTGCTGGCCTGCATGGAAGGCACTCGTCCGCTGTTGGTGGAAGTACAGGCTTTGATCGCACCCACCGTCTATTCAACACCAAAACGCTCTGCCGTTGGCGTAGATAGCGGACGTGTAGCGATGCTGACTGCCGTACTTGAACGCAGAATTGGATTGCCGCTCTCGCAACACGATGTGTACATCAATATTGCCGGTGGCGCGCGTATTGCAGAGCCCGCCGCCGATCTGGCCATCTTGCTGGCCATGGTATCAGCCTATCAGGAAAGAGCCGTGCCAGACGATATTGCGGTATTTGGTGAAGTGGGCTTAACCGGTGAAGTGCGACCCGTCGGCCAACCCGAAGCTCGCGCCAAGGAAGCAGCCAATCTGGGCTTCTCGCGCATCCTCTTGCCGGCTGAAAATCATGAGAGGGTGCAGAAGGCAAATATCATTGCTACCATGCGCAGCGATAGAGCAACGTCGCTTGATTTGATAAAGGTCAGACATTTATCGGAAGCAGCGCAAAAGGTTTTGAAATAAGTTGTTTATTATTCATCCAATAAACACACTAATTGAGGAATAACTTGAACTTTGTTGATTATATTTTAATTGTCATCGTCGGCCTGTCGATGATTTTATCGTTATGGCGCGGCTTTGTGCGTGAAGTGATCTCTCTTATTGGTCTGGTTGCTGCCTTCCTTATTGCCAGCCGTTTGTCCGGTCGCACCGGTGATTTCCTGGGTCAATGGATCAGCAATGGTACGGTGTCTGATATTGCCGGCTTTGTACTGGTTTTTGTCGTCGTTATGATCGTGGTCGGCCTGATCGGTTCAATCATTCGTCACCTGGTGGATATGGCTGCATTAACAGCAACCGATCGCACCCTTGGCATCTTTTTTGGTGCCGCTCGCGGTATAGGCTTAATTGCTTTGTGTTTCCTTGTTTATACTTCGTATAGCAAACCCGATGCGGCATGGTTAAAAGACAGCAAGCTCACCCCCTACGCTATCCAGCTCGGTGATATTTTAGGTGGCTTGATTCCACAAGAATATCCCTTTTCCAGACAGGGTGGCGCCAAGCGCCTTTCCCCCCAAGCGACCAATGCGCGCATCCAGAGTTTGATCCCGATGAAAGAGAAAGCAGCGCTCAAATCCATCATCGAAGGTAACCGATAGTGAAATCAGCAATGACCAATAAGATATTCAGCATAACACTGCAGGAGCAACGATATGCGCGTTGAAATCGATAAAAACGATCATTTCCATGATGAATGCGGTGTGTTTGGTGTGTTCGACCATAACGAAGCAGCCAATTTGACCTATCTGGGGCTCTATGCCCAACAACATCGCGGCCAGGAATCGGCCGGCATTGTCAGTACCGATGGCCATGCTTTTAATACCCATCGTGGCATGGGGCTGGTGGCGGATATTTTCAAAAAGTCCGACATCAAAAATCTGGTTGGGCAACACAGTATCGGCCATGTGCGTTATTCCACTTCCGGTGAGTCAGGCTTGCGCAACTGCCAACCCTTTTCATACGAATATGCCCACGGTGGTATTGCCATGTGCCACAATGGCAACATTGTTAATGCACGTGAATTACGCAGCGAACTGGAAGAAAAAGGCTCTATTTTTCATTCTACATCCGATACCGAAGTATTGATTCATCTGGTAGCCCGCAGTAAAGCTACCAGTATGAAAGAACGTTTGGCTGAAGCAGTAGGCCGCTTAAGTGGTGCGTTTTCTCTACTGGTACTGGTTGAGCACCGTTTGGTCGGCATGCGTGATCGGCACGGTATCCGTCCACTGGTCTTGGGTAAATTGGATGACTCGTGGGTGCTGGCTTCGGAGACATGCGCTTTTGATTTGATTGGCGCAACCTTTGTACGTGATGTTAATCCGGGGGAAATGGTTGTCATTGATAACGATGGAATTGAGAGCCTGTACCCATTCAAATCCAACTGTCCGAAATTCTGTGTGTTTGAATATGTTTATTTTGCTCGCCCTGATTCAACCCTTGAAGGCATTAATGTGTATCAGGCGCGTTATCAAATTGGTGTGGAACTGGCCAAAGAATCACCGGTCAAAGCAGATCTGGTGATTCCGGTACCCGATTCCGGTGTGCCACCAGCCATGGGCTTTGCCGAAGCATCCGGCATCCCGTTTCAAATGGGCTTGATTCGCAACCATTATGTCGGTCGTACGTTTATTGAGCCGCGTCAATCGATTCGCAACTTTGGTGTGAAATTAAAACTCAATCCGAACCGCAGCATGATCAAGGGTAAATCGGTTGTGCTGGTGGATGATTCCATTGTGCGCGGCACAACGAGCCGCAAGATTGTTGAAATGGTACGTGCAGCTGGAGCCACAGAGATTCATATGCGTATTTCCAGCCCGCCCACCAAACACTCGTGCTTTTACGGTGTCGATACACCCGATGCCGATGAGTTGATGGCCAATAAAATGAGCCTGGAAGAAATGCGTCAGGCTATTGGAGCCGACTCGCTGGCCTTTGTCAGCTTCGAAGGCATGTACAAGGCCGTTGGTAAACCACGCGAACTGCATTGTGATGCCTGTTTCTCCGGTGTGTATCCTGTACCGGTTGAAAAGCAACGTTCACCACAGATGTCCTTGTTACGCATTCACAATAAAAAAGAATAATGCTCTTCATTCTGTTCAGCACCGGATTGTGTTGTAAGTGCTGAATAAATTTATTTCACTGCGTAGTCGCTGGATGGCATTCCTGCACGACTTGTTATGGGTGCCTGTCGCCATCCTGTTAGCTTTTTGGTTGCGTTTTAATTTAACTGATATTCCAACGACTTATGTCGATTCTTTCCAGCATTTGATTATTGTATCCTTACCCATTCAAGCCATCACATTCTGGTATTTGGGTTTGTATCGGGGTATTTGGCGCTATGCTTCGATTCCCGACTTGTTGCGTATTCTGCGCGCCGTTTTGCTCGGTGTATCGGTATCCTTTGTGATTATTTTTATATGGGATCGGTTGGCAAATATGCCGCGTTCCGTGCTGGTATTGTACCCTGTTATTTTAACTCTGAGTTTAGCGATGCCCCGCATACTGTATCGCTGGCTGAAAGACCATCATCTCCACTTAAATCATCTGGATCGTAAACGCGCGTTGCTTATTGGCGCAGGCCAGGCTGGCGAATTACTTGTCCGTGACCTGCTAAAATCAGGCCCTTATGATGCCGTGGGTTTCCTCGATGATTCTGCTCGAAGGCAGGGACAAGAGATTCATGGTATCCGTGTCATCGGGCACTTGGACCAGCTTGAAAAGATACTCGAAAAACATGCTATTGAAGTTGTTTTATTGTGCATGCCTTCCGCCTCCCAGCAGATTATCCAGTCGGTCGTAAACACCTGCCAAGAGCACACTATTCCATGCCGCACCTTACCCTCGCTTGCGGATCTGGCGGATGGGAAAGTAAAAGTATCCCGTCTCCGAGAAGTTCAAATTGAGGATTTATTGGGGCGCAATACGATTGAAATCGACAACTCCAACATCAATCATCTGATTGCTGAGCAGTGTGTGCTGGTCACGGGAGCCGGCGGCTCCATTGGTTCGGAGCTATGCCGTCAAATACTGCAACACAAACCGGCTCGTTTGTTGCTGCTCGAACATGGCGAATTCAACCTTTATTCCATTGAAAAAGAATTATTACAACACGATTCAAAACAACACGATGAATATCAACCATGCAGTATCGAGGCCTTGCTCGGTGATATCCGCGATAAGGAACGCATGGCTTGGGTGTTTGAACACTTTCAACCCGATATCGTATTCAATGCTGCTGCTTATAAACATGTGCCTTTGGTGGAGCAAAATCCTGCTGAAGGTGTGAAAACCAATGTCCTGGGTACGTGCCAATTGGCTGATTTGGCCGTAGAAAGCGGCGTGAAAAAGTTCATTCAAATTTCAACCGATAAAGCGGTCAACCCCACCAATGTTATGGGGGCCAGCAAACGTTCGGCTGAAATTTATTGCCAAAACCTTAATCGTCGTGCAGAAAATACCGCTTTTATTACCACCCGTTTTGGTAATGTGCTCGGATCTGCCGGCTCTGTCGTGCCTTTGTTTCATAGCCAGATTGAAGCCGGTGGCCCGATCACCGTCACGCATCCAGATATCACCCGCTATTTTATGACGATTCCTGAAGCGGTGAGTCTTATTTTGCAGGCTGGCAGCATGGGGCAAGGTGGTGAAATCTTTGTGCTGGATATGGGTGATGCCATTAAAATCGTGGATTTGGCGGAGCAAATGATTCGCCTCGCCGGACTGCAGCCGGGGCATGATATCGAAATCACCTTCACCGGCTTACGGCCAGGTGAAAAGTTATTTGAAGAGCTGTTTCATCATGCAGAACCCTTGAGGGAAACATCACACCCGAAAGTCATGTTGTCGGGCAGCCGTGAAATGAACTGGGATGAAATCCAACACGTGCTTGCCGATTTGCATGCCGCTTGCCGTAAACGCGATGTGCAACATCTGCATCAGAGTTTACAGCAACTGGTGCCTGAATTTACCCCGATGAAAGCAAATAACGAATAGCGAATCGCATGTTTCAATACCAATACTAAAGATGCATCACTACGTTGATATTGCCGTATTCGCACCTCTCCCCGGCACATTCACCTACCGTTGGCCTGATGATTTAGGCCAAGCGACTGCCGGCGTCCGGGTGCAAGTACCATTCGGAAAAGGTGAAAACAAACGCTTCGGCGTGATTCTGCAAGTCACACCGCCTCAAACAGACAACAAAGGGGCGTACAAGGGTGATTATAAAACCGTATTGGACAGACTTGATGAGAGCCCTTTGTACGATCAAGACAGAGAACAATGGTTGCTACGGGTTGGCCGCTACTATTTGGCTCAGCCGGGAGAATTATGGAGCACGGCCTTGGGCTGGGCTGGTCAGCACGACAAGCGTCGTTTTCGCTGCCTGGATTTGGAACAATTAAAACAGCAGTCGCCCCGTTTAGCAGGTCTATTTCCCAATCGTACGGCCATTTCATTGCGTACGATTTTACAACGTAGCCATCACAATCGTGGCATACGTTATGCGATTCATCTGGCCTGCAGCAAAGGCTGGCTCGAAGAAGTGTTCCATGCTCCCAGCTGGCAACATAGTAAGCAAAAAGAAAAAACGCCCCACACCTCCCCTCCCATCGCAACAGAAACCCAACAGCAGGCCATTGATTCGATCATCAAAAAACGCGATACATTTCAGCCTTTTCTGCTCTTTGGCTGCACCGGCTCAGGAAAAACAGAAGTCTATCTGCAAGCTGCTAAAACAATCATCGAAGCCGGTGGGCAAGTGCTTGTTTTAGTGCCTGAAATTGGTCTGACACCATTATGGCTGGCGCGTTTAAGGCAGCGTTTTCAGCGGGTAGCATTATGGCATTCGGCCATGACGGACAAAGAGCGATTGGTGGTGCGTCAACATCTGCACGATACTGAAATCCTTATCGGTACCCGCTCCGCCCTATTCTTG
>CAYOTF010000043.1:0-16856 GCA_964406805.1 uncultured Zetaproteobacteria bacterium
ATGATGCTGCATTTGATGAACCACGAACAATATGATTATGTCACCAATGATCGCATGTTTATTAAGCGGGTCGGCAATGATGTGCAGGCACGCGGGATTCCTAAATTGCCACGCATTAATCCGGGAACGATAATTCATAATGATAAGCTGAAGAGCATATTGACGGCGGACGAGGTGGCAGAATTTGAAGCCATGCCACGGCAGCAGCTATGGGAGCTGGAACAAAAATATGATGTTGATGTCGCCAAGACCTATGGAGCCAATCGCTTTGCCAACGATACGCCATTGCAGCAGTTTATTGTGTTAAATTGGTCGCGGAATTCGCAACAGCCGACGCAGATTGCGGAGGTGAAGGTTGCTGAACGCCCAGACTTGCTCGATGCGATTATGAAATCTTCCGGGCCATTTTATCAACATGCAGATGGTCATTTTGATAAGGCTCAAAAGCCATTGGATCGTCAGCCCTATATTGATCTACTCAAACATGTGAGCGTCATTGAAGTGACCGGCGGTGTTGATTTTAAAGCCTTACAACGAGCTTGCCTTGGCAGCGTGGCTGGATAGATGAAAGGGCAGGGGGCATCCAAAACGCTCTTGTTGTTACGTCAGGGTAAAGCGGATAATCATGCGGTTGCGCCTGAATGCGTGTCGCCGAACGCAGCTGCATTGATGAAACCGCTGAGTGATAAGGGAAAACGTAACGCCCAGCGTATAGGGTCTTGGCTGGCTGAACACGATTTGAAGCCGGATGAAATGCTATGTTCATCGGCTGAACGAGCCATTGTGAGCGCTGAAAAATGCGTCAAAAGTATGGGGCTAGGTGTACAGGAATTGCGTATTGATCACCATCTGTTCAAGGCTGATCCAAAACAGTTTATCAAAGTATTATCTCGATTATCAAAACATACCCGTTGTGTACTCATTGTAGCTGATGGTGCGGGGTTGGATGCATTGCTCAATACATTACTGAATGCAATGGATGTAAATAAATTAAAAGCTTCATCGTTGGCTGTCTTGACGTTGGCTGCTGATTGGTCAGATGTGAACAGTAAAGGCGTAGTGAAAATCAAGCAGTGCATCCATGCAGAAGCCCTACCCAGACAATTCCCTTACCCTGATAGCCCAGAATTGAGAGACAGGCCAACCTATTATTATACCCAATCAGCGGTGATTCCATACCGTTTGAAACATAAACATGTTGAGGTTCTGTTGATCACATCGAGCCGTAACAAGCATTGGGGTATTCCCAAGGGAATTCAGGAGCCGGGTTTGACAGCTAGAAATTCAGCTGCCAAAGAGGCACTTGAAGAGGGCGGTATTGAAGGGCTGGTGGGTGGAGAATCCCTTGGTGAATATGAATACGGCAAATGGGGCAGTGTGTGTCACGTAACAGTGTTTCCTATGCGAGTAGGCCATGTGTTGAATAAAAAAGAGTGGCAGGAATCGTATCGGCAACGCAAGTGGTGTTCGGTCAAAAAAGCCCGCACGTTGCTTAAACAGCAGGCGTTGGTGTCGATGATTGATCAGCTTGTCAAAACGGTCGCTGTCAAATGAGTGCGCCAACAGTATATGCATCCTACGCGGCACTGATTCGTCATGGTGATTATCATCATCAACCTATGACACCCGGCGCATTTCAGCCCTATGCCTTGAATTGCGAGGGGGAAAAGCAGGCGCGACAGTGTGTGTCGATGCTGACGGAATTTGGTGAGCGGGAACAGGTTGCGCTAAGCGATGAAATCCATACATCATCATTGCTACGTGCTTGGCAGACGGCTGATCTGATTACCCAACAGTTGCAGGAAGATGCAACGGCGGCGGGTGCTTTGGTGCAAACGACGCAACTGACTGAACGTTGTGTGGGCAGTCTGGCCAATCTGACATTGGCCGAGATTGAACAAATTGTCCGTGATGATCCACGCTACGAGAATTTACCTGACGGCTGGAAATCGAATAGCCATTACTGTTTATCCTATCCGGGGGCGGAATCATTGATGCAGGCGGGACAGCGGGTGGCCGATTACATCGAACAAACAATGCAGCAACAGCAACAGCGGCATAAACGCAGTTTTGTGCAGATATTTGTCGGTCACGGCGCTGCTTTCAGACATGCTGCTCATCATCTTGGCGTATTGCGCTTTTCTGAAATCAGCCAGCTCAGTATGCATCATGCTCGGCCATTGTTTTTACGTTTGGATGCGGATCATAGCTTGCATCATCAAAGCGGTGCGTGGAAGCAGCGTGCAAATACAACATATACGGATTAAACATGCATACACAGAACAAAATATTACAACAACCAATATCACTACCTGATTATCGTGGGCTTCAATGGTTGGATGCCAGGTTGCCAACAGAGCCCCGAAACTGGATTGAGGGTAACAAGCGCTGCATTCGCCAGCGTTATAAAAACAGCGCGCAGGCTCGGCAATCTATTCATGCGTTGTTGGAGCAATATCAATGGCAATGGCCGAAGCGCCCAATTGTGTTTATTTCTGATCTGCATGCCGATGCTGATGCATTTTTTGCCTCGCTGATTGCCAGTGGCGGCATTAAGAAAACAGGATTGAAGGATCATCAGTTTAAACTAACGCCCAGGGGCAAAGCGGTGCTGTTTATTCTAGGTGGTGACTTCTTCGATAAGGGGCCGAGTAATTTGCGCTTGCTGCGCGCTGTTCGGTTGCTGATTAAAACGGGTGCGCGTGTTCGATTGCTGGCGGGCAATCATGATGTGCGGGTGCTTTTTGGTATGCGTAGTGCGGGGCTTGCTGATGATCCGTATAATGGTCATTTCTTTATTCGCATGGGAGCTAAGGCAGTGCCATTGCTGTTAGAAATTCGTGATCACTATTTAGCGGATAAGCATGCCCTAGATGATATTCCTAGTAATAAAGCATGTAAAAAACATTTATATCCGAGCAAACAGTGGTGGCAGCAGTTTCCAAAGCATGCCGTAGCTCAGATGCCGCAAGCGATGATTGATAAAGAATTAAGTAAGATAAAGGAAAAGGAAGTCAGTTTTGAGCAAGCTTGTGCTGCGGCAGGTTTAAGCTTGCGTGAAGCCTATGCGGCGGCCAAACAATGGCAGGCCATGTTTTTATCACCGGATGGTGAGTTTTATTGGTTTTATAAACGTATGCGTCTGGCTTATCGCAAAGGTGCGTTCTTGTTTGTGCATGCGGGCATAGATGATCACATTGCCGGCATGCTGCATACGAATGATGCCAACGGATTAAACGGATTGTTTAAACAGCAGTTGCAAGGTAGTGCCTTTGAATTTTATTATGGCTCGGTGGCCAATACTATTCGTACCAAATACCGCTGCGTGGATAAACCACTAAGTCGAAAGGGTGTCGCATATGCGCATCAAGCCGGTATTCACGCTATTGTGCATGGCCATAAAAACCTACATCACGGCCAGCGCATTTCGGTGCGCAATAGTTTGCTGAATTTTGAGTGCGATGTGACGCTGGATATTGGCTCACGCAGTAAGGAAGGGTTAACAGGTAGAGGCGCTGGTGCAACCATGATTGATCCGGATGGGTATATTTTAGGGGTCAGTTCGGATTATGATTATATCAAGGTGTTTGATGCCAGAGAAATTTTGACGATCAATAAAGGAAACCATAGCCATGCAGCATGATAAAGATGTTTTTCGCCATGAATCACTACAGGAGAGCAAAACTATTCGCAAATTACTGACATCGATTACAGATGGTCTGGAAAAAGGAGAGCTGACATTTAGCGATGGAGATCATCAGATTATCATGTCACCTAATGGTTTGTTGCATCTCAAGCTTAGTGCATCGAAAGAAGATGGTCGCAATCGCGTCAATATTCGTGTCACTTGGCAGGATCAGTCAGGAACTAAAGCGGGCAAAAATTCGCTCAAGATTAATGGCTGATTTTTATGAAGCTCGTTTTATAAAGTCGATGCAGTAGTTCAGTTTGCTTGGGTATTATAATTAGTACTCTTTCTGTATACTGTGAAATTGGGTTTTGCACTTTGATATTGCTGCATTTAAAAGGGGATTTAGTTGACCGTGAACATACCAATAGATTTGGATAACAAAGATTATTACCTCAATCGTGATTTGAGTATGTTGGAGTTTAATCGGCGCGTATTTGAAATGGCCTGTGATGATCAACTGCCGCTATTGGAACGATTGCGCTTCTTGTGCATTTGCACATCCAATCTCGATGAGTTCTTTGAAGTGCGTGTTGCCATTCAGAAACAACGTATTGCGGTCGGATCGTTAAGTGTTGGTGCTGATGGCATGACAGCTAGTGAAACATTGCAACGTATCCATCAACAGGTGCGTGAACTGGTTGGTCGACAATATCACTTGCTTAATAAAGAGCTATTGCCTGCCATGCGTGATGAGGGGATTAGTTTTTTGCATCGCGATGAGTGGAATGAGGTACAACAGAACTGGATTGGTAAATTTTTCAAGCGCGAATTGCTGCCTGTGCTGACTCCGATTGCTTTGGATCCGGCTCACCCATTTCCCAGCTTGCTTAATAAAATACTTAATTTTATTGTGGATCTGGATGGTAATGACGCTTTCAATCGCGAATCATGTTATGCGATTGTACAGGCACCCAGATCGCTGGCACGTATGATTCGATTACCTGCTGAAATCGCTAGATCGGAACATTGTTATGTTTTTCTCTCATCAATTATTCATGCCCATGTGGGTGAATTGTTTCCTGGCATGGTAGCAAAAAGTTGCCATCAGTTTCGTATTACCCGCAACAGTGAGCTGGATGTCGATGATGAACCCGGTGATTTAAAAGAGGCGATTGCCAGTGAATTGCTTGAACGCAGATTCAGTCAGGGTGTTCGTTTGGAAGTGTCTACGAGATGTCCGGCTGCACTGTCTGACTTTTTGTTGGTGCAGTTTGGTTTGGATCGTGACGATTTGTATCAGGTTGACGGACCGGTCAACCTTTATCGCATGGCTCTCATTTGTGATGAAGTAGACCGGCCTGACTTAAAATTTCCTGCTTTTCAACCAGGCTTGCCTGCAAGCCTTCAGGTTGAAAGTAGAGATATGTTTCACATCATCCGTGAAGGCAATGTGTTATTACATCACCCATATCAGCGCTTTGATGCTGTGATTGAACTGCTCAAAGAGGCGGCGACCGATCCCAGTGTGCTAGTCATCAAACAGACGCTATATCGCGTTGTGCCCAATTCCCCCATTGTGGATGCGCTGGTTAAAGCGGCGCGTGCCAATAAGGAAGTGGTTGCGGTGATAGAATTGCGTGCCCGCTTTAATGAAGAGGATAATATAGGTCTGGCTAACCGACTTTCGGCAGCTGGTGTGCAGGTGGTGTATGGGGTGGTGGGCTACAAAACGCATTGCAAGATGATGCTTATTGTACGCCGTGAAGGTCGTAGTCTGCGGCGTTATGTGCATCTTGGTACTGGCAATTATCATACCATTACCACACGTTTCTATACTGATTTTGGTTTGCTTAGTTGTGATCCGGATATGGGCGAAGATGTGCACCGTATCTTTCAGCAACTGACTGGCATGGGTAAAGTAACCAAGTTAAAAACCATGTTGCAAGCACCATTTTCCCTGCATAGTGGCCTGATTGAACGCATTAACCTTGAAGCTGCCAATGCTCAGGTTGGCAGTAGAAGCCGTATTATTGCGAAAATGAATGGATTAGAGGAACCAGAAATTATTAAGGCTTTGTATCGGGCTTCCCAAGCGGGCGTGAAAATTGATTTGATTGTGCGCGGAATTTGTTGTCTGCGACCAGGTATCAAGGGGGTGTCCGAAAATATTCGTGTGCGTTCCGTACTTGGTCGTTTTCTTGAACATACGCGAGTATTTTATTTTTATAATGGCGGTGAACCTGAGGTGTTGTGCGCTAGTGCGGATTGGATGAAGCGTAATCTTCTCAGACGTGTTGAATCCTGCTTTCCTGTGCGCGACAAAAAACTGTCGCTTCAAATTTTGAACCAGGGATTGCGCCTTTATTTGACTGATAATACTGGGGCGTGGCGCTTGAATAAGGATGGTGAATATCGGCGGGTTCGCTCGAGCAGTAAACCAAGAAATGCCCAGAATGAGTTGATGAATAAACTCGGCAGATTACTAGACTCGTAGCTAAATTGTATCTGATTATTTTTTAGCTTGTTTTTACGATGGTTTCAATATCTCTCTTATGACTCGTTTGCTGAATAATGAAATTGCTCATCGGCATGAAAACGCAAACAGTTTTTACCGGACTCCTTGGCTTGATAAACGGCCAGATCAGCCAATTTAAGCAAGGCTTCGCCATTTAACGTTTCAGCCGATTGTGTCGCCATACCGATCGAGGCACTTACCCGGAGATCCGGCGCATCGTCGATGCGGATTGCAGCAATATGTTTGAGCATGCGCAGGCCGATTTGTTAACGGCGATTGTACAAGCCGGTCAGGCCATCGTTGATGGCCAATGTTTCGAGTTGATGATATTGCTGCAAGGTTTTGGCGGCGGTATTCAAATGAACGGATGACATGCATTGTTGACAACTCTGGCTGACGGTGAGGTAGTTTTTTGAATGGCTTTATTCAATGATGGCTCCCTGGATGAGATGATGATCGAATATGGCTGTGACTGGGGCATGATCCGAATACCAGTGATCGGTAAATACACGGACATCTCGAATCAATGCTGCTGTTGCCGGGGTGCAGATATGATAATCAATGCGCCAGCCAACATTGTTGGCGCGCGCCTGACCGCGATTCGACCACCAGCTGTATTGCTCTTTGTCCGGGTAGAGCTGACGCAGGACATCGCTAAAGCCTGCTGCTAGCCATTGATCAAACCAGGCACGTTCTTCAGGTAAAAAACCGGAATTTTTTTGGTTGCCTCGCCAGTTTTTTAAATCAATGCGCTGATGGGCAATGTTGAAATCACCGCAGACAATCAGTTCGCGGCCATCGTCTTGAAGTCGCTTCATCAATGGTAAAAAGCGTTCTAAAAACGTCATTTTAAGAGCTTGGCGTATGCCGGAACTGGAGCCGGATGGGAAATAAACGCTGATCACGGATAATAGTCCGCCATCGTCTGCTTTATAATCGGCCATGACAAAACGCCCTTCGGCATCCATGTCAGCCCAATCGGTGTCGGGGTCGAGTTCAGAGAGGCCGATATGCACGGCAACGGGTTTTAAACGTGAGTACAGAGCTACACCGGAATAACCCGGTTTTTGGGCAAAATGGTAGTGATGGTGGTAGCCGTCGGGTACTGCTTCGGCGGGGAGCTGATGGGCGTGCGCTTTGAGCTCTTGCAGGCAGAGGAAATCGGCATCCTGATTGGAAAACCAGTCCCAGAAACCTTTTTTGCTGGCGGCACGAATGCCATTCACGTTGGCTGTTATTATTTTCATGATGGAATTATGGCATCGCATAGCACAAGTGTAAAAACTATTGGATGATGTTTGAGAGTCATGAGACTCAACCTCCACCCAAGTGGCGCAGAAACAAGGGTAGTTGGCTGGATAGACTCACGAAGGCATCACCCATGAGATAAATCATGGCAGGCATGCCGAGGGAAAAGGTAAGCAAACCCAAACCAACGGTGAGCGGAAAGCTGACAAAGAAGACCTGAATCTGAGGTACGGCGCGTGCCAACAGGCCGAGCGCAATATATACAAAGGTGAGTAACAACATAATCGGTGCCGCAAGTTTCAATGCCAGAATAAACATGCGGGCGGCAGCATCGGTTAGATCCATAAAAGCAGGGAAATACCATTTTTGATCAATTGGAAACAGCGTGAAGGAATCGATTAACGTGTGGATGAACATGTGATGCGCACCAACAATGACCCAGAGCAACATGGCGAGCGTGATGGCCAATTGAGATAGAATCGATTGTTGGCTGCGGGTGACCGGGTCAAAGACATTGGCGACAGTCATTCCCATTTGAAAGCTCATCAGCTGGCCGGCAAATTGAGCGGCGGTAAAAATAAGTTGAGCGAACAGGGCAAGGGCTGCGGCAATGAGCATTTCCTGCAAGGCGATGGCAGCAAATGCAATGGGATCGAGCGGTATATTGGGTACCTGATCTTCTACCAGCGGATAAACCAGCAGGCTGAGCAAGACAATAAAACCAACTTTTACCTGTGAGGGAATCAATTGATGTCCGAGCACGGGCAATAGAATCATCATTGTGCCAACGCGTAGCAAGACCAATAGCGCAATGCTGATCTGCTGAACATCAAACCAGGGAAAGTCCATTAGTGCATCATAGCTGCAAGGTGGATTGGGTATTCATGAATCATCCGGCTTAATTGGTGATGGTGGGAATCATGTTGAAGATATCACGCGTGAATGAAACCAAACGCTCTGTCATCCAGGGCGCGGCAAGAATAACAGCGGCAAATACAGCAATGATTTTGGGTACAAAGGTCAGCGTCATTTCTTGAATCTGGGTAACGGCTTGAAACAGCGAGATGGCGATACCCACCACCAGAGCCACGATTAACATCGGTAAGGAGATAAATAATACCATTTTAACGGCTTCACTGCCGAGTTGAATAACGAAATCAGGACTCATCAGTGTTACCAGAGCTATTATTGTAGCAAAAAAGGCTGGAGTAAAAGAGGGGGCTGTGGGTGAGAGTCAACATCGCTACATCTTGAAGCTGGCGAGCAGGTTGGCGGTGATTAAATGCCAGCCATCCACCAGTACAAATAGAATGATTTTTAAAGGTAGTGAAATCATCACGGGCGGCAGCATCATCATCCCCATGCTCATTAACACACTGGCAACGACCATATCGAGGATCACGAAGGGCAAGTAAATAAGAAAACCAATTTCAAAGGCGGTACGCAGTTCCGAGATCACAAAGGATGGAATCAACACGTGCAGGGGTATGTCTTCGGCCTTGGCCGGTTTTTCCATTTTGGCAGCATCGAGGAATAAAATCAGATCGTCTTCGCGTGTTTGCTTGATCATGAATGCACTTAATGGCGCGATGGCGCGATCCACGGCAACAGATTGAGTGATTTCTTCGTTGAGGTAGGGGGTGAGGGCTGTGCTGTCAATTTTATCCCATACCGGCATCATGATAAACAAGGTTAAAAACAGAGCCAGCCCCACCAGGATTTGATTGGGTGGTGATTGCTGCGTGCCCATGGCCTGACGTAAAAAGGCAAAAACAATTAAAATACGGGTGAACGAGGTCATCATGACCAGAATGGAGGGAGCTAGAGTCAATATGGTCATCATGGCAATGATTTTCAGGCCGGTGAACCAAGCATCCGGATCATCATTGTTGCCGAGGCTGAATGAAAGGGTGGGGATTTCAGCAGCATAAGCCCAGGCAGGTAAAACCAGAGCCAAGCAGAACAAGGTGAAAAGAATAGGGTGTTTCGAGATGAACTGTATTTTCATTCTGTTGTGACCTTGTTTGAGTTTAGAGCGTGTTCGGGACGCAGCTGTACCGTGCCGCCGGGAGATAAGGCGAGTAAATAGTGTTTATCTTTATGTCGGATTTCCACAATGCTGTTTTTGCTGTCAAGGTGCATGCGTTGAATGATTTTAAAATCGCCGTGAACGGCTCCACCCTGATGTAAATTCAATCGTCGTGCCGCCCAAACCAGAAGGGCGAACAGGCCTAGGACAAAAGCGAGCCCCAACAACGATTGCAAGAGCATGGATAACATGCCGGTTTCCATTCTCAGTCCCCGCTCTTTACGACGATAGTGTGTTGATGCGCGCCGAAGCGGAAACCACTTCGGTGATGCGCACACCGAGTTTATCACCTGTCGAGACCACTTCACCTTTGGCAAAAATACTGCCATTGGCAAGAATCTGAACTTCGGCATTGGCTTCTTTATTTAGCTCAATCACCATGCCTTTGTTCATGCGGGCAATCTGGTGTAATGGCATTTTAACGCGGCCAAGTTCCACGCTGATTTCCAGTGGTACATGCATAATGGTCTCCAGGTTGGCCGTTTGGCTGCCGCTGGGAAACTCTGTGGGCTGATTTTCTAGTGCCGCGTTTTCATCGCTCATGAAATATCTCCTTGCTGAATGGGGCTTATGATTTCTACAGCCAGAAGGCCTTCGCGTTCGCCTGCTCTGGCTTGAAACATGGGTACGTTTTCGACCCACAATGAACACGGGTCACTGGCTCTGGTTTTGAGAGGTAAAAACTCTCCGGGTTTGAGGGCTAAGAACGTGCCGATGTCAATGTGGCATCGACCCAGTTCACAGCACACATTGGCCGATGTCTGGGCAATACGCTGCATTAAATTATCCGACCATTCGCTATCAGCTCCAGTCGGTTCATCACTGACGGAAACACGCAGGTTTTCCAACATCGGTTCAAGGAATGCGCGGGGATAATGTACGCCGAGCCGGCCGGTTAAATCATCACTTAATTTCACATCAAAATAACTGCTGAAACATTTTTCCATAGCGCTGGTGACAGCCAGAAACTGGGGGTCATGATCGAGTTTAAACATTTGAAAATCCAATTCATGTACCGGTTTCCATAACTTGCACAGCGTTTGGCCGACTTTATCGGCAATGCGCTCACTCAAACGCAGTTCGACGGGAGATAAACTTATTGGATCATCGGATGCTTCGCCATCGCCGCCGAGCATGGCATCAACAAAAGCAACGATTAGCGATGTATCGAAGGTCACCATCATGCGACCATAATCCAGGACTTCGAAGACAAAATATACTTGCGGGTGTTCGCCGGTAATCAGCTCTTTGTAAATACTGCTTTCCAGTTTATTCAACTTTACGCTGATATCGCGTTTGAACAATTCATCCCATTGTTCATCAAGCATTTCCACCAGTCGTTCCTGGAGATTCACAAACATGGGATAGCGTTCGGGGCTATCTTCATCGACATGATCGAAATGGAAACTATCCACCTGTTCAGGCTGCGGCATCGGAGGCAGCGATGCAAACATCGCGTCGGTTTGCTCGCGGGGCTCGATCTCAGCCATCAGCGCTTCGATTTCCTCCGGTGCAAGTATGGGTTCACTCATGCCGTTGCTCGCTGTTTGGCATCGTTATAAATTTGCGGATGCATGGCGTTTATTGGGATACGAAATCGGTGAAATACAGGTTTTTGATCGGTTTCCCGCCAACAGCCCGATTCATACGATAGATTAAATCTTCTTTGAGCGCGTATTTACCCTGAGGTGTACGGATTTCAGAAAACTTTTTGCTCGACAGGATGGTGATGACCAAATCATTGATTTTGATCATGTTTTCATTCACTTTGGTTTTGGCCTCCTCATTACGCACTTCCAGCTTAATTTTTGTGCGCAGGAAACGACTTTGATCGGTATCGGCAAGATTGACAGTGATATTATCGATTTCCATGAATACCGGTGGTGCATCGGTTTCATCTTCAGCTTCAGGAATGGCAGTGTTGTCGGTTGGCTCGATTGTCGTGGCAGCTTGCTCAGCCGGTTGTTCCATGCTGATCAGCTTCCATGCGACGAAACCGCCGACTGCGAGTACCAGCACCAACAAAACGAGGTTAATGATTGGCAGAATACCACCACCACCGGATTTCCCTTTGTCTTCGTTTTCTTCGTTATCTGCCATGCTGTTCCTCCACGTTCATCGTGTGTATTCATTCTTATTGTGCGTCAACATCATCCGTGATGTTACACTGTACCGCGTTTCCGTTGTAGTATTCAGGCAAGTCTTTATTTGTAGATGACAATATCAACTCGTCTGTTTTTACTGCGCCCAAAGGGTGTTGCTTCGGTTGAAACCGGACGCGAAGGTCCGTATCCGACCAGCGATAAACGGGAAGCACTGACCCCTTCGTCTTCAAGGATATGCAAGACTGATGCCGATCTGGCTAGGGACAGGGTCCAGGGGTCGGCAAATTGACTGTCGGTCAAATCAGGATCGATATTGGTATGGCCTTCAATGCGTATTTTTCCCGGCGTCATGGCCAGCATTTGAGCCAGTTTCTTGATTGCTTTGGCATGTTCGGGCTTTAGCTTGGCTGATCCTTGTTCAAACAAAACGGCATTCGGTATTCGAAGATAGAGGCGATCTTTAATGATGATGCCTTTAATTTTGTGTTTTAATGTGCTGTTTTGCAATAAGGCCATGCTATTTTGACGCATGGCCAGCATGAGTTCCTGTACGGAAACAAGTTTTTGCATTTGAAAGGGGGGGATGATTTGAAGCTCGGTTTTTGCACCGGCATTGAGCACAGACACAGCTTTGCGAAACGATGTTTCGATGTCAGAAAGCCCTGTTTTATCCATGGTGGACATGGAGATGAGCAGGATGAAAAATGTAAGCATAAGGCTGACCAGATCGGCAAAGGTGGTCATCCAGGCTTCGGTATTGGCCTCGTATTCAACAGGCCATTTTTTTTTCTTTGCCATTACAGGTTTTCATCCATTACAAACTCTTCTTCATTACAAGCTCGGACGCTGAATGGCCGGGCGCTGGCCTTGGTGAATTTGTCCTTTTTGTACGTTTTTATCGGTTGTTGGGCGAAACTTCAGGGTGATATCCACTCTGCGATCAAACTCCGGGTGATCCGCAACGGGATGTTGATCACCCATGCCTGCCGCAATCATGCGGGATGGGGGTACTCCGCGCTCATACAGAGCCTGGAATACACTCATGGCACGGGAGGCCGAAAGCTCCCAATTGGAATGGTAGCCGGAGCCGCGCATGGGTTTATCGTCGGTATGGCCTTCAATTTGAATTTCGATGATTTCTGGGCGTTTGAAACTTGCTGCTAATTTATCCATCAACGGCATCGCACTGAGGGAAAGCGTTACCTTGCCGGGTTGGAAGGCAATATGTTCGGCAAAACGAATGCGAACAGTGCGTTGATCCAGAGGTAAGGATGTCATGGCACCTTCAATGCCTAGCTCTTTGGACATTTCTGTCAATTCCTTGGCGGTTCGTTTTGGCGCTGTTGCCCCATCCACAATATCGCGTGTGGGTAATGCTGGACCTTCTCCCTTGGATAAATTAGCACCGCGCGGCATGGGATTGAATGTCCCCGCTAATGACCCAATAGCGGCCAGACGTTTTTCATCGACGATGACAGCATAAGATGTCAGCAAAATAAAAAATGCCAGCATCTGCATCATCAGTTCTAAGAACAGCGCTGCTCCCGGATCCGAAGGGAACGGTAATAAAGGTGGTTTTTTATCGCGCTTGGCCATGGTGGGTTGCTATTGAGTGGCTTAATCGAACGACGATTTGCGTTCTTTGGGCGGTAAATAACCCAATAGCTTTTGTTCCATCACGCGTGGGTTTTCACCAGCTACGAGCGATTGAATACCAACTAGAATGATTTCATGAATGAGCAATTCTTCCTTGCTGCGGGTTTTGAGTTTGCCAGACATCGGCAGGAATAAAATATTCGCCAGCAGAGCGCCATAAAAAGTAGTCAGCAATGCAATTGACATGGAGGGGCCAATCGATGATGGGTCGCTCATATTTTGCAGCATCAGTACTAGACCTACTAGGGTTCCGATCATGCCCATTGATGGCGCATAAGTGCCGAGTGCAGTAAACATATCGGAGCCAACAGTGTGGCGCTCGGCGATTTTTTCCATTTCCACATATAGAATCTCTTCAATGGCGGCAGGCTCTTGACCATCAATGGCCATTTGCAAACCTTTGGACATGAATTCATTTTCGATATTGCTGACCTCGGCTTCCAGAGCAAGGATTCCATCTTTACGTACGGTTTGAGCAAGCTCCACCAGCTTGGCAATGACATCGGCACCGGCATCGATCTTGTACATGAATGTTTTCATGACCACACCGATTACACTGATACATTTGGCCAGAGGATAGCCTACCAACAACACACCGACGGTACCGCCAATCACGATCATCATTGAAGGCGGATCAATAAAGCTTGGAAGACCGCTGCCAATGGCAAAGATGACCAATCCAAATGCCAGGACAATACCTAAAAGAGTTGCTATATCCACGGAAAACCTCCCGGATCCATTGAGTCGGTTCTTGTTGTGCGTAAAGAACCTTTTAACTTTTTATAACTAGTTAGCAAGAAGCGTGCTAACTGTGTGGCGCTGAACTGGAGAATTGTCTGGGAGCATAAAAAAAGGGTCTCTGAAAACCAGAGACCCTTTTGATGTTAATGATATCAGATGATATCAAATGTCAGCTTATGGCGAGACTTAGCCGAAGATTGGGAAGTGTGCACTCGATGCCATGAAGAACAGCATTGGAATGGACAGCATGGTATTGATACGGCTGGCCATTAAGGCTTTTTTACCGCAAGCAGCTTTGGTCGCTGCATCAGCTTCAACCATGCCGATTACTTTCTGCTGGTTTGGCCAGATGATGAAATGAACGTTGACCCACATGATAAGACCGAAGGTTGCGCCAATCATGATTTCTGTGCTGATGCCTGCTGCACCGCCCTGTTTGTACAGGCCCATAAGCAAAAACAGGCCGGAAATGACGGTGAACAGTGCGCCAAAGCGGAACCAGAACAAGGCACGGCGCACGATGCTGCCATCTTTAAACAGATCTGCTTTGGTATCTGCAGATACACCACCGAGTGATGGAACCTGAACAAAGTTGAAGTAATACAGTAAGCCAATCCAGGTAACGCCAGCTAAAAAGTGACCCCAGCGTGCAAGTGCGCCAAGCACCTGATCGCCACTAAGTCCGCCACCGGTAGCGTATGCAATGGCAATCAATATAGCCGTTAGTACAAATCCGGCCACAATGGTAAGTTTGTGATCCATTAGAATTTTCATGTTTATTCTCTCCATCGGGTTCATTGTTGGAACCCATTTAGTATAGTGCGGCGCATAATACCTGATAATTTTACTCAGGCAATTGATATCGCTGCGATTGCGCTGTTACTGTCGCATACTATCGTTTGAATGTTGCTAGATTTCGATTTCTTGTCAGATTTTTGACATGTCGTGATGATTTGTAATGAGATAAAGAAGTGGCATCGTTGTGAGAGTTGGATAAGAATCCTCTGCTTGTGAAATAAGGAGAACAGATGGTTGAACAACAGAAGGCTGAGCAACAGAAAAAAGCATGGAAAATGGGCAAGCGTGATATGGTTTTCCTTGCTATCATTGCAACGGTTGTATTGGTGTTGGTGCTGGGTAGTACTGATCGCAAAACTATTCCGGTGCCGAATGACGATGTGCATCGCCATACGACATCCAAGGCTGCTTGCATGACATGCCATGATGCTGGCGGTGTGTATCCACAACCGGCCACGCATACCAAAATGGAACGATGCTTTTTATGCCATACGCAGCCAAAGGAATGGGCAGGGGCTCCGCAGTGATGCGTGTCGGTATCGCACTTAAACCCAACGATAAGCGTGCCGGCATTGTATTGCATGAATTGCAACAATGGCTGCTGGCTAAAGGCTGTGCTGTGTCCATTGATGCGGATGTTGATACGCAGGTGGCCAATGACTGCGACGCGCGATGCGAACATATTGCTCTGGCGCAAATGCCGGGTCACATCGAGCTGATGATTGTATTGGGTGGCGATGGCACATTATTGAATGCCGCTCGCCAGTTTGTTGGTTCGGATACACCCATTCTGGGTATTAATCTTGGCCGCTTGGGTTTTCTTACCGATACTCCGATAGGCAGCATGTTTGAAGTGATGGAAGAGGTGTTGGCTGGCCGGGTGAAAACCGAAGTTCATTTCAGCTTGCATGCCGAGATTTGGCGTAAGGGCGAATTGCTGGTCAGTGCGAAGGCGATGAATGATGTGGTGATCGAACGCAGCATGCATCCGCGCATGATTGGTTTTGAAATGTATGTAAATAATGAGTTCGTTTTTCGCATGCGTGGTGATGGTCTTATTCTGGCTACTCCAGCAGGCTCGACTGCCTATGCTTTATCGGCCGGTGGGCCGATTGTACATCCGAATGTCAATGCCATCAGTGTGGTGCCGGTTTGTCCGCATACGTTATCCAACCGGCCTATTCTGGTGCCTGCGGATGATGATATTGAATTGCATTTGGTGGAATCGAGCTTGTCTGCGGCATTGAGTCTGGACGGACAAGAACTGGCAGCGCTGGAAGAGGATGACCGGGTCGTGATCCGCAAAGGGGCGGGTATATCGCTAGTTTATTTGCCGGATCGGCATTATTACGGTGTGCTCAGAAGCAAACTGCATTGGGCTGGCCAGGTGGAAACGAGTTAATGCTCATATCGCTTACGGTGAAACAATTTGCCTTGATTGAACATGTTCATCTGGAATTATCTGCTGGTATGACAGTCTTTACCGGTGAAACAGGAGCGGGTAAATCCATGTTGGTGGGTGCTTTGGGTGCGGTATTTGGTGCCCGTGCGAGTGTGGAGTGGGTGCGGCATGGGGCGGATAAAGCGGAAGTGACAGCGCTTTGGCAAGGTCAAAGTTCGCAGCTATCGAGTCTGCTTGAAACCAATGGCATTGATGTGGAAATGGACGATGAATTGATTCTGAGGCGTGTCGTGACTCAGGATGGACGTTCACGTGCTTATATTAATGGTGTGCCAGTGGCCTTGAAAACCTTGCGTCAGATTGGTGATGTGTGCCTTGATTTTCACGGGCAACATGAACATCAATCCTTGTTGCAGCCGGAAGTGCAACAGCATTTGATTGATGCCGGATTGGAAGGCTCTGTTTTAGCCGATATGGCGGCAGCATTTACGGCATGGAAACAACTGCAAGGGCAGTTGAAAACGATGCAATCCGAGCGCGGTGATACGCAGCAGCAGGCGGATTGGATGCGGCAGGAATTGAGCCGGCTTGAAGTGTTGGAGATTGAACCGGAATTATCCGAAACATTGCAGGCTGAAGTGGATGCCGGGCGACATCATGCTCAGGTGCAA
>CAYOTF010000044.1:0-13525 GCA_964406805.1 uncultured Zetaproteobacteria bacterium
GAGTAAACCCAATGCAAACAACGCACCAACATAATGGGATCGAATAAAAAAGGTGAAACCCCAGGACTCACCACAGCGCATCAATTGGCCGGATAACATCAATTGCAACATCAAGGCTAGCCACCAGCCAAAGCCAACCCAGAAACCATCGAGAATCAGTGCAGCCAGCCCGAGCAATAGGATATTCAATAAACCAAGCACAACAATGCCGCCAATAGCGCGATTTCCCAGCCAGAGTGCGGAGGATTTCACGCCAATCTTGCGATCATCAGCACGATCAGCCAGCGCGTAGGCTGTATCGTAAGAAAGCGACCAACATACATTGGCAAAAAACAACAACCATGGCACAGGTGAATCAAAGATATCACCCGTTTCAGCACCCCAGGCCATGATCACGGCCCAGCCGAAGGCCATGCCGAGCCAGGCTTGTGGAAAATAGGTATAGCGTTTTAGAAACGGGTATAGGCTGGCCAGTACAACACCGACCACAGCCAGAGCAATCACATAGCTTGATGTTTGCAGTACCAGTAGCAAGGCCACCAATAACATAACGATGAAGCCGAGCAGAGCCGCGCCCGGGGCAATCTTGCCGGCTGCAATCGGGCGCGTTTTTGTGCGCTCAACATGGGCATCAAAATTACGATCAGCAAAATCATTGATCACGCAGCCGGCTGAACGCATCAGCACTACGCCGGTCACAAAAATAACGACATTTTTTAAGCTTGGATGCCCACCCGATGCCGCCAACAAGCCCCACAGCATCGGCCACATTAGCAACCAATAACCGACAGGGCGATCAATGCGTAACAAACGAAACCAGTCTGAAAGGCTACCTACAGGTGCGAACTTCATGATAAATAACCTAGCGCTGGTAACGCCGGCTGCTTGTCTCAATGCGAGACCATATCACCGGATGAAAGACTTCCACCACCAACGCCTGCGTGCCTGATTCGGAGCGCAAGACGGAGCGTCTGGCCCAGCGGCCTTGATGCAAACCTTCGCCCTGCATTTGCGTGACACTCAAATCGGAGCGCGCCAACGACAAACCACGATCAAGCAATAAATTACCGAGTGGCCGAATACCTTCCTGCAATTCGGCAATTAAATCGGCAGGTAAGGTCTCTAACGGCAAAACTGATTCCGCATCAAACAACACCGAGCCGCGATGCATCAGAGATACTTGTCGCCTTAGAGCCGGATCGGCCATGGTGCATCTCAGTAGCGGCGCTTCACCTGCTTTGACATGATCGACAAATTGATCGTGCAAACGCACTTCCAAACGAATACCAAAATGACGTTCTAAAAAACGCGTTAGCGAACCTGCCGTAGTCAATACGGCTGCACTATCCCGGCTTACGCCCGCTTCCTGCGGTTTCCAGTAACGCACCGATTGCCAGTCTTCAGATTCCAGATCGCCAAAAAACATGTTCGCATCATGGAGCAACAACTGCATGGGTCAAGCCAATGCTCAAGACCTTGCATCTGTACCCCATATCAGGCCGAATCCTGGCCATGATCTGCCGCCTTTATTTGAATCAGCCATTGACCGTCGCCAGTTCCATCACGCTTGCATCGAATCAGGCACATTATTTACGCAGTGTAATGCGTTTGGTTGGCGGCGATGCAGTTGTGCTGTTCAATGGTCATGGTGGCGAATACCAGTGTCGCATCGAACAGCTGGTACGTGATCATTGCAGCTGTTGGGTCGAATCATTTTCCGCAGTCAACCGTGAGCTGCCCCATCGCGTGCATATTGTGCAAGCAGCCTGCCGTAGCGAAAAAATTGAAACGGTATTGCAGAAAGGTACGGAAATGGGTGCGGCTAGTTTCCACATTGTACGCAGCGAACGCAGCACCTTAAAGCTCGATGGCGTGAAATTAAAAAAACGATTGCAACGCTGGCAACAGATTATCATCGAAGCTGCCGAGCAAAGTGGCCGCTGCTTGATTCCTGAACTGCACTGGATTCAAGCCTTATCAGCAGCACCCGCGCATGGCCTGTGTTTCATCCTGCATCCAGAACCCACCGCAAGCAGTTGGCAGCAGGAGCGCGCAGCCATGCAACAGGCGGATGACATTACTCTGGCCATAGGCCCTGAAGGTGGCTGGAGTCAGCGTGACATCGGTGCGCTCAATGCAGCCGGCTTTAGCTGCCTTACCTTTGGCCCACGCATCATGCGCACGGAAACCGCAGCACCTGCCCTATTGGCCGCGATTCAGGCAGGCGTAAAAGCATAATCAAACACAATCACGGCTGACGTAATAAGATTGATTTGCGACTATGGCAGCGCCTGACTGGAATACTCTGCAATTAAACGGTGGCTATCACCGGCAGCCAGTTCGATCACATCATCGGCGGCATTGGCGGTTTCCACACACAGCATATTGAGATAACCATCTGCTCCCAAGTCGCCCATTTTCAAGGCGATTTCAACCCACGGGTTCCATACCACGGTCGATGCACTGCCGGAACTGGCGATGATAATCTTGCGTTTCATGGATGGATCAATGATTTCACAAGGCTTGCCTGTTGCGAGATAAATACGATCTGTCTCAGCACTGATTTCAATGGCACCATGCTGTTTTTTTTGTGTACCCCCATCGACTTTATCGATGTAAGTACACGCATCAAAACCTTCGATGCGTGTTTGTTGGACATCACCGACCTGAAAATAGGTGTGTAATGCCTGACCCAGGCGAAAGGAGTCCTCTCCGAGATTGGTTGTTTCCAGTTCCAAATGAAGGCTTCCACCCACCGTGATATGCAGGTGTACAGACAGGGCATGGCCACACATTTCTGTTATGGCGTTTGATTGCAGCAGCTCAAAACTCACCCGAGTGCTGCCATCCGTGTTGGCCTTTGAGGCGACAGGCTGCCAAGCGACAGTGCGAGCTGGTCCATGTCCCGGTTTGGAGGAATCGGATGCATGTGGCCCGAACCACGGCCAGCACACCGGTACGCCACCGCGCAGTGATTTACCTTCTGCAAACTTAGCCTCTGGACTCATCCAGATTAACGGTGCTTGTCCCCTAGCCTGAAAGCTCAGCACATGCGCGCCCTGCAGAGCAATCGCAGCTTTGGCCAGTCCGTTATCAATTTCAGCCACTGGCATATCATTCTTGCCGGGTACAAAGTGCAGTGTTTCGGCAATCCCATAGTTGTCATTCCATTCGTCGAGTTTTGTGCTCATAAATTAGCTCCCCTGTATCCCGTTCATTCGTTGAGTGAAGCCGCTGAACCTTCACCTCGGTCATCATTGATACCTGTCAGCGTGCCTTTTTTTCCATGTTTGCCCTTTTTGTCCATTCCGTGCTGCCACAAAATCGCCTGCATATTACCATAACGCCGCGACATTTGTTTTAATATGTGGCCACGTTTTTTCAGGTCTTTGAGTACACCCGGAGTAAAAGCGTCTGCTTCGTATTGTACCACATCGGGTAAAAACTGGTGATGATAACGCCCTGCATTGACCCAGCTTGCCGGCGGTGTTTCATTCTGCATAAAAGCCAGCGATGACAACAGCACCATACTAATAATACGCGAGCCACCCGGTGTGCCGACAATAAAGCTGCGTTTCGGACCAATCACAAATGTCGGAGTCATGCTGGAGAGCATGCGTTTGCCGGGCTCGACGGCATTGGCTTTGCCCTGCACTAAGCCATAAGCATTGGGCTGGCCGGGGCGGGTGGCAAAATCATCCATTTCATCGTTCAACAACAAGCCGGTCGATGGCGACACATAGGCCGAGCCGAAGGCGTAATTGATCGATAAGGTGGCCGACACCATATTGCCTGCCGTATCAATAACAGAAAAATGGGTGGTATCGGCACCATTTCCTGCGGGTTCAGCCAGGCCGTGCAAGGCTTTTGAGGCTGTCGTGTGATTCATGTGAATGCTGGCGCGCAAGCGATGCAAACGATCTGCATTCAGATAATCTACTGGTAAGGTGGTGAAATCAGCATCACCAAGATACTCATTACGATCACGATAGGCGCGTTTCATCACCTCAATCAATAAATGCGCCCGATCCACCGGCTTCAACGTGTTGATATTATCATCTTTCAACTGGCCAAAGATATGCGCCAAGGTTAAACCGCCGGAAGAGGGTAATGCTGCCGCAATCACCTGAAAACCCTGATAATTAAACATCACCGGCTCGCGTTCAATCACCCGGTAAGCGGCCAAATCAGCGGCGCGAATTAAACCGCCATCGCGTTTCATGTCGGCGACCAGCCTGCCAGCCGTTTCGCCGCGATAAAAATCATCCGCACCGGCCTTGGCAAAGCGTTCCAATGTATCGGCCAGAGCCGGTTGTTTGATAATTGATTTGTACAGAAAAATACGCCGGGCTGCGTCATTGAAAGCTTCCGCGCGCCAACTCAGCATGCCTTGCAAGCGATCCGAAATCGCAAATCCATATCGCGCCAAGCTAATGGCCGGTTGTGTGATTTTTCGGCGTGTTAATTTCCCATAACGCTGAATGAGATGATCAATCCCTGCTGCAATGCCCGGCACTCCGGCGGCTTGCGGCCCATCAATGCTGGAATGCTTTTGATAGATTTCACCGTGGCCGGCCAATCGCGGTGATGTTTCGCGTGCATCGAGCATCACATAGCGCTTTTCCTTGGCGATATAGAGCAAAAAGAATCCGCCGCCGCCGAGTCCGGATGAACCGGGTTCAACCACACCCAAAGCCAATGCTGTTGCCGCCGCCGCATCAAACGCATTGCCTCCCGCTTTTAAAATAGCCATGCCTGCTTGCGTTGCATCCGGCTGAGCGGATACCACCATGCTGGCAGGCGGTGTTGCCGCTTGGGCTGCTACCGATAGAAGCAGAGCAAGCAACACGGGGAAGAGGTGTTTCATGTTTTTAATGGGTTTTGTTAGCTGCGCTTATGCATCGGAATATACGATTGACCATGTTCACCGATATAAATCTGGGTGGGTCGGTAAATACGACCATTACCGAGCTGCTCTTTCCAGTGCGCCAGCCAGCCGGAGACACGGGCAACTGCAAAAATCGGTGTAAATATATCGGTCGGAATCCCCAGTTTTCGGTACACAATGCCCGAATAAAAATCGACATTGGGGCAAATGCCCTTTTTGCCCAGCGTTTGTTTGGATAGCTCTTCGATCCGGCTGGCTATTTCATAGGTCGGGTCGGCTCCCAGTTCGACGGTCAGCTTTTCATATAATTTCTGCAACAGCGTGGCGCGCGGGTCTTTGGTTTTATAAACCCGGTGACCAAGGCCTGAAATCTTCTCTTTTCGATCCAGCTTGCCGTTCAAATAGGCTTCGACCGCAGCAACGGAACCAATTTCATCCAGCATGTGCAACACATCTTCATTGGCTCCGCCATGCAAGGGGCCGGATAAGGAACCAATGGCTGCGCTGATGGAGGTGTAAGGATCGGCATGGCTCGATGCAATCACCAGCGTGGAAAAGGTGCTGGCATTCATCGTATGTTCCGCATGCACGATTAGCGCCACATCCATAATACGTTGGGTTAATTCGCTCGGCTCATTGCCTGTCAGCATATAATAAAAGTTGGCGGCATGCGAAAGGTCATCGCGTGGTGGAATTGGATCATCACCGTGGCGCATGCGCTCATGCGCGGCCACCAAGGTTGGCATTTTAGCGATCAGATTCACAAATACCTGATGCACTGCTTTTGAATCCATCCCGCCCTGCAATGAGGTTGGAAAAGGATAAAACATGCCGAGCGCCGCTACGGTTGCTTGCAAGGAATCCATGGGATGAGTGGATTCAGGAAAACACTTCATCATGTCACGAATGCGAAATTTCACTCGCCGATGATGGCAAAGCTCTTCTTTAAACGAGCTCAGCTCGGTTTCTGTTGGTAAGACACCATAAAGCAGCAGCCATGACGTTTCTTCAAAGCTGGAGTTCTCAGCCAGTTGCTCAATATCAATGCCGCGATACTCCAGATGACCTCGCTGCCCATCGACAAAGGACACCGCAGACTCTGCTACCGGAATACCTGCCAGACCTTGAGAATAACACGCAATACTCGGCGCTGTTTTGTTGTCTGCCACTTTCTTATCTGCCATAACGTGCCCTCACTGAGCAAGATGATTCATCTCGCCACACTCGTGTTTATGATCACCTATGCTATGCGAAAACGAATGCATACGGTAACAATTAAGCCGAGCTTATCGGCATTCGTTCGACACGCCAACCGCAGCCATGCGATGCTTGTGGACATATCATGGCATAAACCCAATCATTTTTCCGAATTTGGTGTGCTGCTGCTATTGTTTCCAGGTCGGCCTCGAACTCAGCCCACACAAATTATGGTCGCTGCGCAAACCGATTCTCGGCATGGGTTTGGCGCAGATGCTGATCACGACACTAATACTCCTGCCCGTATTTCACTTCTTCTCATTAAACTGATTCCCTTACTTGGGATTCATGCGATTGCAACAAACGAAGCACCCGTCTGGCTTGCAGCTGGCCAAGCGATCAGCGTTGTGCTGGGCATTATTCTAGCCGGTTATTTCTTACTGCCGCCGATTATGCGCATCATCGCCAAGACCGGCATCAATGAATTGCTGAATTGATGAACCTAGGAGTCTATCGGACTTATGAAGAATCTACTGCGCGCAGGGATAACGGCCCAAAACGCCCTGATTTATCGTTGCATAGTTACCACTATGCGCCTCAAAATCATGCTATTTTTGACTCGTTCCCCCACCTCCTCGCTACGATCACCCTAAGTCCGACAGACTCCTAGCACCTTATAAAGCACCCGCTCCACTCATCACTGCTGCAACACGCGCTATGATTTATGCACTGCCTTGCTGTTGCTGTTCGCTCGCATGGATAAACAGCAAACTTCCATGCGCCAAGGCTTGTTCAACCAGTGCCTTACTGGTTCTTTGGCAGGGCTGTAAAACATGGCATGCCAACGAGGTCTCCCCGGATAAAGACGTAAACTTTCACTACACAACCGCAGCATTTACCATATCTCCTGAATCCTAGACTTCGTGATGTTGTGCTCACTTATCCAGAGACTTAGCCTTATATGCTGTTTATTCGCCACGTCCATGTGGCTCGCCCTTCGTGCCAGCTAAAGCTGTTCAAAAGCGCTTCCTGCTATTTTGTCTGTTCGTCGGCTCATAGCTTTGCACTCCAGCTTCCTTCAGACCAAACCTCACGGTTTCGCCCTTGCCTTCGGCTAGTGTTTGCATCACCATCTTCCGACAATGACGGGATTCACACACAGGGGACTTTCACCCCATAAGTTCACGCCCGCGACGGGCGTACACCATTCAAATCGAGAGGGACGCTCGCTGCGCTCCCGCCCCTCATTTGGGTCGTTAGAAGCCTAAAGATTGTCTTTTGATAAAATTATTAACAGTAATAGAAAAAATTATTGTAGGTTTCGCATAAGTTTATAATGAGGGAGAATCAATAATGGCAATATATGCGGTTTGGAATAACAAAGGTGGAGTTGGTAAAAGTTACCTAACATTTCAACTGGCATCTGAATATGCTCGACAAAATCCAAATAAGAAAGTGTTGGTTGTGGACTTGTGTCCACAAGCTAATGCTTCTTCTATGCTCCTAGGTGGAATGGTTAAGGGTGAAAATAATTTAAGTAATATCCATGCACAACAACCAAGGAATACAATTTCTGGTTATATTGAGGATAGAATTCGTAGCCCATATGTGTCTCCTAATTCAGGAGGGGGATTTCTTACTCAAGTAAAGCCTTATAACAATAAGATTACATCTAATTTATTTTTAGTGGTGGGAGATGAACAACTTGAAATTCAATCTTCTAAGGTTACAAGTGCAACCAATCCTGGTCCACAGGATGCTTGGCGCATTGTGCATCTTTGGATTAGAGATTTAATTCAAGATATTAAAAACTTATGGAATGATGAAGATTGTTGTGTTTTTCTTGATTGTAACCCTAGTTTTTCCATTTATACTGAATTAGCTTTAACTGCAGCGGATAGGTTATTAATTCCATTTTCTGCAGATGGATCATCAAAAAGAGCAGTAAAAGCAGTCTTAGCATTAGTTTATGGTGTTAGAAGGCATGGAGGAGATCCACAGTCAGACTATTACTTGGAATCAACTCGATACCGCATGACTTTCCCAGATATTTATATGTACATTGGTAATCGTTTAACTCAAATGAATAACTCTTCAGCCTCAGCTTTTAAAACTGTTGTTAACGAAATAGGTGAGGAAATATGGAATGTATGGCAGTCATCCCCTCAAAATTTTTGCATCCACCCCAATGGATCCCCTACACCAAACTCTAGGCGATTATTTAAATCTATGTTTCAATATGAAGTCAACGATGCTAATACTGCTTCTGTTGTATCTGGCGCACTTGGAATCCCCATCTCAATTTTAAGTGCAGGCAAAAAAGACATTGCAGGAAGAAGTATTACTGTCAATCAATCTCAATTAGATAAGCAGGTTCCAAATATACAAAATCTTGTAAGAAATATTGAGTAAGACAAATCTTCTAACGGCTAAGGTTAGATTGTGAGAGCGAAGCGAGCCACGATCTGAACCGTTTGCAATTGCAATTAGTTCACTTACACGTTAACATTGGCAAATGAGAGAGATACGGTTCTATCGATCTGATTCTGGTGCCTCTCCTATTGAAGCCTTTCTGGATTCTCTATCAGCAAAGCAAACTCAAAAAGTTACCTGGACGCTCCATCTGATTGAGGAGCTACAGACTGTTCCGACTAAATATTTTAAGAAGCTCGTAAATACTGATGATATTCGGGAAGTTCGCATACAAGTAGGGAATAATATATTTCGATTGCTTGGCTTTTTGGATGGTGAAAACTTAGTGATTCTTAATCACGCATTCCAAAAGAAAACACAAAAAACACCCAAGAGAGAAATTCAGATCGCAGAAACAAGAAAAAAGAACTATCTCAACAGGAGGTTGTCATGAGTGACTTGCAAAAATATATCAGCAATCGGAAAGCTATTGATTCCGACTTCAGAGAAAACTACGAAGATGGCTACCAGTCTTTTAAAATTGGAGCCCTGCTTCGCCAGGCCAGAGAAGCCTCGGGTTTAACTCAAGAAGAAATAGCTGAAAAATTACATACAAAAAAATCAGCCATTTCAAGAATTGAAAATCATTCAGAAGATATAAAACTATCTACCTTGGAAAAATTTGCTGCAGTTCTTGGTCGAAAGATTGAGGTTTCAATTGTATAAAGAAGCGAACGAAAAAGGATAGATAGCGCGTAGCCGCGATCTTATCCTGTGGTTGTACGCATCAACAGGGTTAGGCTCGATTGATCTGAATGGGCATTATAAAAAGCCAAAAAAACTATAACACAGCCTTCAATTTATCAGAGACTTTCGGCTAAAATCTGCACATCCCTATCATGCTTATCCACCGTCTCGAGCAATAACGACAATGCGGCAATGACTGTTTGATGCTGAATATCATGGCGTGCACCGCTTAGATTCAAACAGCGGCTTTGTGTGACATAACCCGGCAATGCAACAGCAATCCATACCGTGCCCACCGGATTTTTCTCTGTACCACCACCGGGGCCAGCCACCCCACTCACGGCAATACAGGCGTAAGAAGAATCGGCTCCTGCCCCACCTTCCGCCATGCGAGTCACCACGGCCTGACTGACTGCACCATATTTGTCGATGAATGACTGATCCACAGCCACTTCCTGCGTTTTGGCAGCATTGCTATACGTTACCCAGGCTCGATCGACCACGGCAGATGCTCCGGGCACACGACATAAACGTGCTGCAATAGCACCTCCGGTACACGATTCAACCGTACGGATCGACAAGTTGTGTTGTCCAAGCATGGCGATAACTTGCTCTTCAATCAGCAAGCCTGTGGCATTGAGATAATTCAAATCACTCCGATCATGGGCATCGGCTGGTTTCACAAAGCCTGCACTTAGGCCTGTTTCAAGCGCCATCGGCATGGTATCGCTCGCACACACATACAATGGAGATAACGGTTTATCATCGTTGAGAAAAGCTAACCAAGCATGGCGCTGGTAAGCGATATCACCGAGAGACAATAACACTATTTTTCTGTTTTCCCGAACATAACAACGTACATCGCGGACAGGATTATCCAGCTTCAGTATGGTCGTTTTATAGTGCGCGAAATCATCATAGCGCTGCGCGATTTTTTTTAACTCATCGGCAGGTGTAAAAAATAACTGCCAGCCGGCCTCTGAATCCTGCCAACGATTGGATTCCAGCAAATGAATACGGACTGCCGTTGCGCCGGCAGAGAGCACCCATGCCTTGAGCCAGCCTGTTGTGATGCCAGCCGACATCAAGCTTTGCAGCCCTGATTCGCTGATCACCCAATCGGCTATTTTCATAAAAGCAATCTCATGCGAACGGTTTCATATAAACAATCTCATACAAACAATTTCATGCGATAAACGACAAGGCTTGAAGACCAGCGATCACCAAGCCTGCTCCCATCAATCCCGCGACAATATCATCGGCCATAATCGACCACCATGCAGGCCCCAGTTTTTCAGCCAGTGAAACCGGCCAGGGTTTAAAAATATCAAACAGGCGAAAAACAACAAATGCGATCAAAAATGTGAGTGGCAGGCTATCAAAGAAAGGTAGCAACAAGGCTAGACACAACCATTGGCCAGCCCATTCATCAATGACAATCCAGCCCGGATCATTCGTCGGCAAGCGGGGTAATACAATCGCACAGTTCCAGCAACCGAGTATGGAAACAAGTAGGCTGGCGATCAATAAACCTGTCACCCCAGCCGTTTGTAAAATCAGCCATGCCGGCAGCAATGCCGCCAACGAACCCCAGGTGCCGGGCGCTTTGGGTAAAAATCCACTGCCCAAGCCTGCTGCAACCCAATGACTGAATAAACGCGGGTTGTACGATGGTGGGTTATGCGAAGTGGTCAAAGCCGCGTTTCTCCATGTCTATATTCTTTCCATGCAATCGCAACTGAACATCGGAATGCTGCCCTGCTTTCACAGCATGGCATTGCCCGATTTGAACAAGCCCTAAATCCTTGGATAATGTGCCGGGAAAATCAAAACCCGCTGGCGCTGTAAACAACAGCGCATAATCTTCACCACCGCACGCAATTGATTGCAGTGCTGCTTGTTCGCCGACTTGTGTGCATAAATACAGCCAGTCCTGCAGGCTACTCATCTCGATTTCCATGTTTATGCCTGAAGCTCGACACAAATGACCCGCATCCTGCAACAAGCCATCGCTGACATCGATACAGCACGATACGCCCGCTTGGCGCAATTGCATGCCGGCATCGAGCAATGGCGAAATCGATTCAAAATGTGCAATAAAATCACCGTCTCGCTGACCATCAAACCATTGCTGCAAGCCGAGGGCATGCAACCCCACACGACCACACAGCCAAACCCTATCATCACCGTTTGCCGCATCGCGCCGCATCGCACTGCCCGCAGGCAATTGACCTGCAACCGTCACGCTCAATGCATTGATCGGACTGCGCGAAGTGTCGCCACCAACCAACTCAACATCATAGCGCCGCAGTGCCGCCGTTGCCCCCTGCCCCAGCCTTTCTACCGCATAGCCATCAACAGCCATCACATTCAACCAAACACACGCAGGCTCCGCGCCCATCGCAGCCAAATCGGATAAGGCGGAGCAAACCGCACGATCTGCAGCCAGGTCAAGCGGAAAATCCACCGGCCAATGCACGCCCGACACCGAGCTATCGGTACTCACCACCAGTTCCATACCCGCATCAGGCTGGTGAATCGATGCATCATCACCAATACCTAGCCGGGTAAAAGCCTTGTTACTGCCACCGGCATGTTTAAACAAGCGATCAATGAGTTTAAATTCACCACAAGCCGTTGCAGCATCACTCATAAAGCAGTCTTGCTAATGGCGGCATAAAAGAATCCATCATGATCAACCGCTGGAAACAAACGCTGCACTCCCTCTTGCTGATGTGTTTCATGCAAGCTCGCCAAGACCTGCTCATTTTCCTGCGGATGAATGGAACACACACCATAAACCATAGAGGAGCCTGCTTTCAGTGTTCGCAACGACTCGTCCAACATTTGCACCTGAAGGCCAGCGAGTTTTTCCACGGCTTCGGGGTTCTGCAACAACTTTGCATCCGGATGCCGGCGTAAAATCCCCGATGCTGAGCATGGCGCATCGAGAAACAGTGCATCGATGCTATTCTCTTCAAAGGGTAGCCGCATGGCATCGGCCTGCAGCACGTGCACATTACCGCAATGCAAACGTGATAAATTCTCCTGCAAGCGAGGCATACGTTTGGCATTGAATTCCACCGCAATAATACGGGCATGGGCAAAACGATGTGCCAACAGTGCCGTCTTGCCACCGGGAGCAGCACACAGGTCGAGAATCAGGCCATCGCATGAATCCGGTAAATCCAGCGCCATCACTGCCGCTTGCGCAGCCTGATCCATGACCGTGAAATCTCCTGCTTCAAAGCCCGGCAAGGTGACCACATCGCTACCTGCCGGCAACAATACGGCATACGGGGATAGCTCTCCCGCTTCAACCGGAATGCCCATCGCCTGAACCTGTGCCATCCAGCTCTGGCGCTCGACAAACACGGCCAGACAAAGCTTTGGCGGCTGTTTCAATGCATCACAAAAGCCGCGCACCACATCCGCACCAAAGGCATCACGCCAGGCTGCATACATCCAGCGCGGCAATTCCGCCCGTTGATTCGGTTTGAGTTTTTTCGGTGCTTCATGTTCGGATACACGGCGCAATACCGCATTCACAAAGCCGGCTGCTTTGGGGTTAAGCTGTTGCATGGCAGCAACCGTTCCTGAAACCGCCGCATAGCTTGGCACACGCATAGAGCGTAGCTGATAGGTGCCAACGGCTAGCGCTGCATAGGCAGTTGCATCGGGTTTGGCTTTACAAAAACGGGAAAAATCAGCTTCGAGTGAATAACAATGTCGCAATACACCGTACACATATTCATGCAACAATTTGCGTTCACGCAGCTCAAAACAGTGACCGGCACGCTGCATCGCCACATCGGCTTTCACCGACTCATGAAAAACCTGAGCAATACATTCAATTGCTGCTTTACGCACCTGCATGATTTAAGAGACCTAAATGATACGAATCAGTTGTTATCCAATACGATTCGGAAACCGCTATTGTTATCGGCACTGTCCGAATCATTATAAACGCGCGCTTTGTCGGATAGCATGGATTGATCATCGTACCAGGAACCACCACGCAATACCCGCGCACCACACTCACCGGTCAGCCAGGCCGAACCATCGCTTGGCGCTGCATGCACATCTTCATTCCAGCAATCCTGTGTCCATTCCCACACATTACCACGCATATCATAAATGCCGAGCCCATTGGCTTGCTTTTGCCCTACCGGATGGGTGCTGCCATTGCTATTGGCTAAATACCAGGCACTATCGTCAATGGAATCAACATTCCCCTGTGCATTAGCGCCGGATTTGGCGGCATATTCCCATTCCGCCTCA
>CAYOTF010000044.1:13540-16738 GCA_964406805.1 uncultured Zetaproteobacteria bacterium
AAACGGAACTCTTTTCCAGTGCCGGCATTCAGCTTGCGCAGAAATGCACGCGCTTCCAACCAGCGCACATTCTCAACCGGATAGTCACCACCCTTGTTAAAACTGGATGGATTTACACCCATGAACTGTTCATATTGAGCCTGTGTGACTTCAAATTTACCCATCCAAAAGCCTTTACCCAGGCAGGTTTGATGCTCAGGAATAATAGCCGCAGCTGTTTCACCATCGAGGATATCAAATGCAACTAGCTGCTTGTTCGATCTTTTCGTTTTTACGACGCCAGATTCCACATCTTGTCGCTTTTCGCCTTTTAAACCCGCTGGCACAAAACAACCCTTGGCCACCCATACCATTTGCATGCCGGAGACAGAATCGGTCATCATATCCCCCGCTGCCGGATCTGCGAAAGCACTATGCGTTGAAAGGAACAACACCGGAGTGAATAAAAAAACAACCATTATATTGAAAATTTTATTCATGCGTTTCCCCTAGCTGCTTTATATCCATGCTGAAAGTTCATACAAAAACAGACAGATTATGGACACAGGCAAGCAAGAGCAAGCATCAATGCTGGCCGGAAACTTCCAACACCCGCTCATACAACAGATAATCATTCTGCTCCGCCTGCTCTTTGGCCTGATGCAAATGCGCTGAGGCTGGCGCACTCAAAGCATCGGCAAGCAGACTCTGGTAAATACCTTTATAAAAATTATCCGGAATCACACGCACACGATAACGCACGTTAGCTGTCGCTGTTGGTAATGCTTTGGCTATGAACTGGCGCGATTCCCCTGGCATTAAACGTGTATCCCGCACCTCCTGCCAGCCATTGTTGTATTCCACTTCCCGCACAATTTCCCACTGCCAGCGTTGCAATACCTGCTGATTTGTATTGCGTGCTTCTGCTTCCACGATGATCTTGGGGGTGACGTAAGTTGGAAAAGCATGACCAATCCAAGTCGATGTTATGCTCAATGAAACATTATTTTTCTGCTGTGACAATGCAAAGCCCAACCCCTTCCGCACCATCTCGGGATCATGAATACCTCGAAACTCATGTTTTCGATCCGGCATGTGACATTGCTGACACGTCACACCTTTTTTTGAAAAAATACTATCTTTCCATTCGGTTAATGTATTTTCTAAAGGCTTTCCATTAATTGCCATCGAGGCTGGAAACTGATGACACGATGCGCAGAACTGCGATTGTTCAAACGCTTTGGTAGCAGTAAATCCGCCATGCGCTGCGGTATATTGTTTACCTGTCGAGCCTGTCGCTTTTGCAGGTGGCCCAAAACGCTGCCAGCCGCGCACATGGCAGACCGCACAACTCACTCCGCTATGGCGCAGCGGTAAAGATCGTGTTGTATCCAGATTGGCATGCGAATCAAAACCCTCTTTATGCTTGAGACGCAACGCAATCGATGCATTCATACTCTTGGGATCAGAATACAACTGTTCCTGCAACGGCGCGTGACAAATCAGGCAATCATTGGCATTGCTATGTCCCATATCCGGAAACTGACCCACCAAGCCGGAAGAATAGGCGTGGGCATGTTTACTCGACTTCCATGCATCAAATTGTTCGACATGGCATTGCGCACAGGCTTCCGGACGCAAATCGATTTCCAGTTCTGACCAATCGTGCGGGACTACGGCTGTTGTTGCTGATGGTTCTTGCCAATAGCCATCCGGCAGACCGGGATCGCTTGCTGCTGCCATCAACAACAAACCACTCAAAACAAGCGCAAGAGCCAAAGAAAGCTGTTTTTTCACATCGACTCCATCATCCCGTTAATAAGTTCATTTGATTCATCGGGTTAAACACCATCAAAAAAGGTGACCCGTTAAACATGGGTCACCTTTTCATCATTCTAGCAGATATTATTTACGATGTTCTTTTATATACTGCATGCGATAAGCACGATAATAAGCGGCCATCGCTGTCAGCTCTTTTGAGTTTTTCTCGAACTGTTTGCCTTTCATCGGATTGAGCATGCAATAATTGATCATTTGATCCAAAGTCACGACATCGCCCACCATCTTCACAAAATGCGGGAAATTCTGATTACGTCCCAAATTCAACAAATCATGATCAGCATGACACGACAAACATGCGACACCGGATGTGCCGAGGCTTTCATCGTTCCACATTTTTTTACCCATGACTACCGCTTGCTGAAAATTATCAAACGCATGTTTACGAATCGGAGTATTTTGATTGGCGGAACATGGATTCATGGAACATGGATTGGCTTTCATGCTGCATGGATTGGTTGATTTTTTCATCGCACACGGGTTGCATGGATTCATCTGCTTCTTCATCGCACACGGGTTGCATGGGTTCATTTGCTTTTTCATCGCGCACGGATTGCATGGATTCATCTTCTTTTTCATTGAACATGGGTTGCACGGATTCATCTGTTGCTTCATCGAACATGGGTTACACGGGTTGTGTGAGCCTCCCGCCATAGCTGACGAAGCAACCAATCCCATGCTTAACACCATCACTGATATCAAACTTATTATTTTATTCATATATCCTCCATTATTATGATGCCGGCATTGCGGTCATATATCAGCAAAAGTCGATGATCGGAGTTGGTTCTTACAACACAGTTGTTTCAAGCCGTTGCCGCAACAAGCAAGAGCAGTATTCAGTTGGAATGAAAAAATGAGCAAAAAAAAGGCTCTGGACGTAAAGCGTCCAGAGCCTGAGTGGTAACCGACAATAGGTTTTACATATGACCTTTCATTGAACACGGGTTGCACGGGTTCATTTCATCATGTTTCATCTTGTCCTTCATGCTGCATGGGTTCATTTCATCATGTTTCATCGAACACGGATTCATCTTATGTTCCTTTGAACATGGGTTCATTTTGTGCTTCATGGAGCACGGATTCATCTCATGTTTCATGGCACATGGATTGCATGGATTCATATCATGATGACCGGCAACAGCCGGTGCAGCAAATATGCCCAGCACAATGAATATTGCAAAAGCCAAGCTAATCATTTGTTTCATATCTTATCTCCTCGTTTATCCCTCATAGGGTTATAAGACACTTAGGCGTTACAATAAATAATTTCTTACACTTCCATCAACAGCACGCTGAAGCTGAACAACAGCCACTCGGTTTAACAGCCTCAATATATGCCGATACAACATAATCTTCTACACCGCGATCCGGTGCCCA
>CAYOTF010000045.1:0-16286 GCA_964406805.1 uncultured Zetaproteobacteria bacterium
CAGTGAAAATGGTAAAGAACTGCGTTTGCGCCAGCAGTATTTTCTTGCCTCTGCCAGTATTAAAGATGTGCTGCGTCAGTGGGTGGAAATCAATGGTGAAGATTTCAGTCAGTTTGCACAGAAGAATTGCTTTCAATTAAACGATACGCATCCGACTGTTTCAGTTGCGGAATTGATGCGTATTCTGATGGATGACTATCGTTTGGATTGGGATGAATCCTGGGCGATTGTTACCAAAACTATGGCTTACACCAATCACACCTTGTTGCCGGAAGCGCTGGAGCGCTGGCCTGTGCATCTGTTTGGTCGATTGCTGCCGCGCGTGTTGGATATTATTTATGAAATTAATGCACGCTTTTTGTCTGAAGTGGCCAAGCGTTGGCCGGGTGATGTTGAGCGTCAGCGCCGGATGTCGATTATTGAAGAAGGGCCAGAGCAACAGGTGCGCATGGCTTATCTGGCGATTGTTGGTGCGTTTTCGATCAATGGCGTGGCGCAATTGCATTCCGATTTATTGGTGGAAGGTCTGTTTGCTGATTTTTATGCCATGTGGCCGGATAAGTTTAACAACAAGACCAATGGTGTAACCCAGCGTCGCTGGATGGCATGGTGCAACAAGTCGATGACGGCGTTGATCAATGAGCAGATTGGTGATGGCTGGATTACAGAGCTCAGCCAGTTGAAAAATTTGGCTCCGTATGCCAAAAAAGCAGCCTTCCGTAAAAAATGGGCGGCCTGCAAACGCGCCAATAAAGAGCGTTTAGCTGCGGTTGTGCAAGCTGAATGTGGTGTGCGCTTTAGCCCGGATGCGATGTTTGATATTCAGGTGAAACGTATCCATGAATACAAACGTCAGTTGCTTAATGTGTTGCATGTGATCCATTTGTACGATCGCATCAAACGTGGTGATACTGCCAACTGGACTAATCGCTGTGTATTGATCGGTGGTAAAGCAGCGCCGGGTTATTATATGGCCAAGCAGATTATCAAGCTGGTCAGTAATGTGGCGGAAGTGGTCAACAATGATCCGGATGTGGGCGATAAACTCAAAGTCGTATTTTTCCCGAATTATCGAGTCTCCGCGATGGAAGTCATTGCGCCTGCTGCGGATTTATCCGAACAGATTTCAACCGCAGGTAAAGAAGCATCCGGTACAGGTAATATGAAGTTCATGATGAATGGCGCTTTGACCATTGGTACACTTGATGGAGCCAATATCGAAATTCGCGAAGAAGTGGGCGCAGATAACTTCTTCTTGTTCGGTCTGACTGCTGAAGAAGTGGAAGCCACACGCGGCAACTATGACCCGAATGGCATTATTGCTGCCGATGAAGATTTCAGCCGGGTGATGGGCTTGTTGGAATGCGGTCACTTCAGTCAGTTTGAGCCGGGTTTGTTTGCTTCGATTTGTCATGCGATTCGCGGCAATGATGATCCATGGTTGGTGGCAGCGGATTTCCGCACCTATATTGTTGCTCAACAGCGTGCAGCTGTTGCCTATCAGAATCAGAACGACTGGATTCGCATGAGTATTCTGAATACGGCGTTCAGTGGTAAATTCTCTACGGATCGCACCATGCAGGATTACAATCGCGATATCTGGAAGCTGAAACCGTTAACAGTTAAATAAAGATCAGTGTGAATGACAAAGGGGTGAGCAGACTTTGGTCTGCTTACCCTTTTTTTTGTACGCTGAAGAAGAAAAGTCTATTTGGTGCGGTGTTTTATGCCCATCTGAGCAAGTATTGATTTATGTCTGATTGAGGAGTTTGAGTGTCGCTTTGCCGTTGCTTTTTTCGCAGACAGCATCATGCAGGGCGAATTCGCGGCCTTGTTCGACTTCGATATGGAGCTGTACGTTTTCCAGATAATCACTGCTCTGGATTGCAATCTCCATCCTTTCAAGCAGGTGACGCATGTTGTTTTCCAGAGCGAAGGGGGTGTGCAGCACTGCTTGGATGGTCATAACACGCTGACGCAGCGGCAGAGCATCGATGGCCTGTTGAACGGAACTGGAATACGCACGCACCAGGCCGCCGGCACCGAGCTTGATGCCGCCAAAATAACGGCTGATCACAACCACAATTTCACCGATATTTTTATGCTGTACTACATTCAGCATGGGTTTGCCAGCTGTGCCTTGCGGTTCGCCGGCATCGGAGCTACCGCGCTCAACTGATTCGGCCGGATGACCGGCAATGTATGCCCAGCAGTGGTGGCGCGCATCAGGCTCGCGTTGTTTGATCTGTTCGATGAAAGCCAGGGCTGCGGCTTTGTCTTCAATTTGAGCGATGTCGGTGACAAAGCGGCTGCGTTTAATCTCCTGTTCTACACAAATATCTGCAGCTGGAATGGAATAGGAAGCACTCACTCGGGCTGTGCGATTGCTGCAGCTCCAAGCAGACCGGCATTGTCATTCAGCTTGGAATGCAACACGTTGACCTGACCTTTGAGCGGTGCAATCAGATTGCTGTCGAGCTGATGCATCATCGGTGGGTAGAGCAGATCCCAGGCGCTACTTAAGCCGCCACTGACCGTAATGGTGGTCACATCGAGCAGTTTTACCGCTTCGGCAATGGCCATGCCCAGATACATGCCTGCCTCGGTCATGATTTTTTCAGCGCAGTGATTGCATTGCAAGGCGAGGTCGAAGACGGCTTTGGCATCGTGGTTGCCGCCACAGAGCTCGGTGAACCGTTGGGCCACCGCAGTCGCCGATGCATAGGCTTCAACGCAGCCGTAGTTACCGCAGCCACATAAACGCCCGTTGTGATGTTCGATGCACAAGTGACCGAATTCCATGGCCATACCGTGTTCGCCGGAATAGGGCTGATTATTGAGGATTAAACCGCTGCCGACACCGGTGCCGAGGGTGATGTGTAACAGATTAGCCTGACCTTGACCTGCGCCGTAGCGATGTTCACCAATGGCGGCACAGAGCGCATCGTTTTGCACACATACAGCGGTATCCAATGCCTGGCTGAGTACATCAGCGACGGGGAAGTCATGCAGTAGTGGCAGGTTGGGGGAGGCTGCCAGAATACCGGAATCGCCGCGAAAGAAGCCGGGAAAACCAATGCCGATGCTGTGTATTGCATATTCCGTTTGCTCGAGCATGGGTTGCATGGCTTCGGCCAGGGTGCTGATGACCTGTGCTTCGGCCTTGCTTTGAGATGCGGCTGTTTGCTGGCTGAGCTCTGCCTGTACGCGGGATTCCTGCTTGATTTGCCCAGCTTGATCGATGATGGCCAAGCGGATATTGGTGCCACCGATGTCGGCGGCTAGCACATAGCTTGCAGGATTCATTCAGTCGGCAGCGCGGGTGGTCAATAGTTGTTCGTACAAGCTGACATAAGCCGCTGCCGATGCTTCCCATGATGAATCGCGTTTGAGCGCATTGGCACGCAAACGCGACCAGATGGTTTTGTTGCGATACAGCCCAATAGCCTGCTCGAGCGCCACATCAAAGGCTGCGGCTGTAGCATCGCTGAAATGAACGCCGGTGGCCTGGTTTTTATGTTCGGCGTAATCGGTGACAGTATCTTTCAAACCGCCGGTGGCACGCACGACAGGGATAGTACCGTAACGCATGGCCATCAGCTGGCCGAGCCCGCATGGTTCGAAACGCGACGGCATGAGGAAGATGTCACCACCGGCATAAATCTGGCGTGCCAATGTTTCGTTAAAGCCGCGATAAAAATACATTTGGCGGGGATTTGCTTTGGCTAGCTGATGCAATTCATGTTCGTTGTGCGCATCACCCGAGCCCAGCACAGCCAGCTGATAGCCACGCTCGATCCAGTGGCCGGCATTGGCCAGAAACAGGTCGATACCTTTCTGATCGGCCAAACGTGAAATCAGCACCAATAGCGGTGTGTCGGCGGATGCATCGAAGCCGCAGGCTTCTTGCAGGGCTTGTTTGCATTTCTTTTTGCCTGTGCTGTTGCCCGGGCCAAAGTGCGCGGCAATGCTGGAGTCGCTGCTTGGATCCCACTCGTCGATGTTCAGGCCATTGACGATGCCGGAGAGTTTATTCGCATGATCGTGCAGGAAACCTTGCAGTTCACAGCCGTATTCGGGGGTCAGGATTTCCTCGGCATAGGAGGGGCTGACGGTGGTGATGGCATGGGATGATGCAATGCCGGCTTTCATGCAGTTGATCTGGTGGTGAAATTCAAAACCGCCGGGATGAAAATGATGGCTGGGGATGCCGAGGCGGTGAATCCAGTCTGCGCCAAAATTGCCCTGATAAGCCAGATTGTGAATGGTGAATACGCAGCGGGCTGCGGCAATGTTGGGCTGGTGCTGGTATTGTGTTTGCAGCAAAAGTGGAATCATGCCGGTTTGCCAGTCGTGGCAATGCAGAATATCAACGGGTGCATCGAGTTGGGCGGCGGCTTCCAGAGCAACGCGATTAAACAGCAGAAAGCGTAGCAGATTATCTTCGTAAGCGCCGCCGGCAGGCCCATAAATGCCTTCGCGATCATAGAAATCATCTTGTTCAACGAGAATGAATGACAAACCATCGACCACCGCTTCATGCAATGGGCAGTGGCGCTGTATGCCATCAGCCCACATCTCGATACTGATATCGAGGGCCGTGGTTTGAATGCCCGATGCGGCAATGTGGTGACGGTAAAAGGGCATGATCACCGTTACCTTGTGTCCGATATGTTGCAGCGCATGCGGCAGGGATCCGGCCACGTCTGCCAAGCCCCCTGTTTTTGCCAATGGTGATGCTTCTGAAGCGATGAAAACGATGTTGAGTTCAGCCATGTTGTCTCCCCTAGTGCGCCAATGCTAGCATAGTCTGTCTTGTATCTGAAAAATATAATCATGGGTTCGAAACGATATTTTAGTGCACAGGAGATTCTTGGCGTTTTGACTTGAATCTGGCTATGCTGTGTCCTCAAAAGAAAGCGGGGAGGGCTCGTGTCTGATTTAACACAACTCGATGCATGGAAAAAACTGGCTGCACATGCGGATGAAATGAAAAAAGTGCACATGCGTGATTTGTTTGCCGCCGATGCACAGCGTTTTGAACATAACTCCATTCATCTGGGTGATATGCTGGTGGATTATTCCAAAAATATTATCACCGAAGATACCAAGAAACTGCTCTTTGATCTGGCGCGTGCCCGTGATGTGAGCGGTTGGACGGAGCGTTTGCTCAAGGGCGAGAAGATCAACAATACCGAGCAGCGAGCGGTGCTGCATACAGCATTGCGCAACCGTTCCAATCGCCCGATTGTGGTCGATGGTGAGGATGTGATGCCGGGTGTGAACCGGGTGCTGAAACAAATGCGTGAGTTTACCGAAGCCGTGCGTACGGGGGTATGGCGTGGCAATACCGGCAAACGTATCACCGATATCGTCAATATCGGTATTGGCGGCTCGGATTTAGGTCCGGTCATGGTGACCGAGGCACTGACTCCGTACGGACGCGATAAACTGCACATGCACTTTGTCTCCAATATTGATGGTACACATATGGTGGAAACGCTGCGCCATTTGCATCGTGAAACAACGCTATTCGTGATTGTTTCTAAAACATTCACCACCCAGGAAACCATTACCAATGCCCGTACCGCGCGTGATTGGTTCTTAACCCGTGGCGGTACCAAGACTGCTGTTGCCAAGCATTTTGTTGCCGTTTCAACCAATGCCAAAGCGGTGTCGGCATTTGGTATTGATACAGCTAATATGTTCCAGTTTTGGGATTGGGTAGGTGGCCGTTATTCGTTATGGAGTGCTGTGGGTTTATCAATCGCATTGTATATCGGCATGGATCATTTTGAACAACTGCTGGAAGGCGCGCACGATATGGATGAGCATTTCCGTAACGCACCACTCGAAGAAAATATCCCGGTGATCCTAGGCTTGTTGGGTGTCTGGTATAATAATTTCTTTGATGCCGATTCGCATGCTTTGCTGCCCTACGATCAATACATGCACCGTTTCCCCGCTTATTTTCAGCAGGGCGATATGGAGAGCAGCGGCAAGAGTGTGACCCATGCCGGTAAGGCCGTGGATTATTCAACAGGACCTATTATCTGGGGGGAGCCTGGCACCAACGGGCAACATGCGTTTTATCAGTTGATTCATCAGGGCACAAAACTGGTTCCCTGTGACTTCTTGGCGCCGGTTGAAACCAAAAACCCGGTGGGTCGCCATCATCCGATTTTGTTGTCCAATTTCTTTGCCCAGGCCGAAGCCTTGATGATGGGTAAAACCGAAGCGGAAGTGCGCGCGGAACTTGAGGCCGATGGCATGAGCGCGGATGATCTGGAAGCATTGCTGCCGCATAAAGTCTTTAAAGGTAACCGGCCGACCAATTCAATCCTGTTTCAAAAACTTACCCCGCACGCACTTGGCGGCTTGATTGCCATGTACGAACACAAAACCTTTGTGCAAAGCATTATCTGGGATGTGAATGCCTACGATCAATGGGGTGTAGAGCTGGGCAAACAACTGGCACGCAAAATTTTACCGGAACTCGATGATTTCGATGATGTGAAAAGCCATGATTCGTCCACCAATGGTTTAATCAATTATTACAAAGAGCATAAAAAAGAATAATGTAGAGTGCTTTTACTTTAGTCTTTTACTTGTGAAATCATATAGTCAAAGACGAACCGCGAATGGACGCGAATGTAAAAAATAAAAATCAGCGTATTTGATTTTATTCGCGTCTATCCGCGTCCATTCTCGGTTCAATACTGAGCGCTTGGAATCGCGGTGGCGATTAGCTCAGGCAGATACTTTGGCCTGTTCTCAGTGCATATCCAGCGAACTGATGAACAACGTTGATGCGGCAGCCAAGGGCTTCTGCTGAAAAAGGTGGCACTGGAATTGCGCGCTTTTGAGACTGAAAGATTCAAGACCTGACACCGAATCCGTTGGCATGATAATTCAGATGAAGTATGAATATTTAAAAAACATTCATGTCTGGTTTGAACATCAGCATCATAAGCCACTTGTGTTGCGAGGTGCGCGCCAAGTCGGTAAAAGTACGCTTGTGCGACTGTTTGCAGAGCAACAAAAGATTGAACTGGTTGAATTGAACTTTGAGCGCAACCCAGGATATGCGGAACTGTTTGGCACGAAAGATCCCAAGGCGATTGTGGCGAACATTCGCTTAATGATGAATAAAAATCTAATCCCCGAACAATCCATATTGTTTCTTGATGAAATTCAGGCTGTGCCAAAAGTGTTGGCTTGTTTGCGTTACTTTTATGAGGAAATGCCGAGCTTACATGTGATAGCAGCAGGCTCGTTGCTGGACTTTGAATTGGCAGCACCAGAATTTTCTATGCCTGTGGGGCGGATTTCGTATATGCATATGTATCCGATGAGTTTTACAGAGTTTTTATGTGCCGTGGGCGAGAAAGCATTGGCTGAATACTTGCAACAATGGCAAATGGGTGATGAAATTATTACACCAGTGCATGATAAATTGATGGGCTTATTGCGGAAAAATATGGCAGTGGGTGGTATGCCAGAGGCAGTGAAGGCTTTTAGTCAGTCATCCGACTACCGCCGTTGCGAAGTGATTAAGCAGGATTTGATGGCAACATTCCAAGATGATTTTGCCAAATATGCGAGGCATCAGGATCAGGGTTTGATTCGTTTAAGCTTTCGTAAAGCCCCATCTTTTATTGGTCGAAAAGTGAAATATAGTGAAATTGTTCGGGATACAAGCAGTCAGCGTGTTGGCAAAGCCCTTGAGCAACTGAATATGGCCAGGATGGTGCATAAGGTGTTGCGGACATCGGCAAATGGGTTGCCTCTGGCAGATGAAGAAAATGTTAAATTCTTCAAGTTACTGTTTCTGGATGTGGGTTTGGTATCCACGATGATGAATGTGAGTTGGCAGATATTGCAGCAGGATTTGATGTTAATCAATCAAGGGGCATTGGCAGAGCAATGGGTAGGGCAGGAGCTTTTGAATAGTTTGGATGCACACCAACCACCACATTTGCATTATTGGGCAAGAGAGTCTCGCTCCAGCTCTGCTGAAGTAGATTATGTGATTGCAGGTGATAAGCCTGTTCCTATTGAAGTAAAAGCAGGGAAAACGGGTTCATTGAAATCGTTGCATTTGTTTGTACTGGAGAAGTCCGCGCCATTAGCTATTCGATTGAATGCTGATATGCCAAGCTTGATGCAGATTGACCATCAGCAAGGAGAGCTACAAGAGGGCGGGCATGAGGCAGGCGGTTGTCGCTTGCTTTCGTTACCACTTTATATGGCCGGGCAAATACGAAGGTTGGTTGGAGCGAATCATTTATGAAGCCCAAACGTATTATTAAGTTTGCAGGTGAAGAAGGTTAGGGAGCGAGGTATGAAGGAATCATCTTTTCGGAAAAAGCTGTTTGCCCTTAAAATTTCTTGCAGGAAATTAACACGTTAATTTAATGCGACCTGATATGTCGCATAGTAGTTTATTCTCTCTCACATCAGATGACGAGAGGTGATACAGATGGCAATGAAGGGCAAAAAAACAGGTTATTATTGAAGGAACAGAAATTCAGGATGAATAGTTTTCCAATCAACAGCGGCTTCCGGTGACAGTAATAGTTCAGCCCATTTGGTCGCTGACCTGTTCAGCGAAAATATCGTGATTAAGCATGAATCGAAGTGTTTGATAGCCAGGTGATTGACGATGCGGGATACGGAAAAATCTTTTTCCTCTTTGCCTACGATTGCAATCAAATCTTTGCGACTCCATATGTCGCATGATGTGCTAGATTAGGCTCTATGAAAAAAACATATCTTTCCAAATCTAGATTTATGGCTGGCATGCAATGCCCCAAACGTCTTTATTTGACAGTTTATCCACCGGAAATGCCGGAGGAAGAAGATAGCGGTGAAAGCCTGCCGATCCTCAATGGCAATACCGTGGGCGAGATGGCTTGCAAGCTCTATCCCGGTGTGATGGTAGAATATGATCAGGGCTTGTCTGCGGCCATTGCAGAAACTTCTCGTCTGGTTGCTGATGAGCAGGTTCAATGCATCCACGAAGCTACATTCAGTTATGACAATATCCTTGTGCGCGTCGATCTGCTGGAGCGCACCGATTCGGGGTGGATTCTAACCGAGGTGAAGGCAGCCACATCGGTTAAAGAATATTACCTGAATGATGCAACAGTTCAGGCATGGGTGGTTCAGGGATGTGGTTTGAAGCTGGATGTAGTCCGGTTGATGCATGTGAACAATCAGTTCGTGTATCAGGGTGATGACGTTTATGACGGGCTGCTGCATGCGGCGGATATCAGCGATATTGTGCTTTCCCGCATCGAAACCATTGGCGAACAGAAAGACATTTTTATGGAGATGCTGGCTGGCGACATACCGGATATCGAGATGGGGGAACAATGTTATTCACCCTATGAATGTGATTTTTGCACATTCTGTCAGCCGGAAGAACTGCCAGAATACCCTTTGAATGTGTTGCCGCGTATGCATGCGCCCAAGCGGGAAGCATTGCAGGCGGAGGGTTATGAGGATGTGCGCGATATTCCTGATGGCATTTTGCAGAACCCGAATCATCAACGTGTCTGGCGGGCAACTTGCGCAGGCAAGGAAGAAGTAGATGCTGCAGAAGTGGCTGTGCTGAAAGCATGGGGCTGGCCGCGATATTATCTGGACTTTGAAACCATCGGTCTTGCTGTGCCTCGCTGGAAAGGTGTGCGTCCGTACGCGCAGGTTCCATTTCAGTGGTCATGCCATATCCATCATGAAGACGGTCGTATGGAGCATGTCGAATTTCTGGATGTGTCGGGTTCTGATCCTCGCAGATCGTGTGCCGAAGGACTGGTGGAGCATATCGGCGCTAAAGGCATATTGATTGCCTACAATGCCGGTTTTGAACGGCGGGTGATCCGTGAACTGGCAGAAATTCACCCGGATTTATCCGAAGCGCTGCTTGATATGAACGAACGCTTTGTTGATCTGCTGCCCGTGACAAGAAATGCATATTACCACCCGTCCCAAATGGGATCATGGTCGATCAAGGCCGTTTTGCCGGCCTTGGTGCCTGAACTGGATTATGCCGATCTGGATGGCGTTCAGAATGGCGGCGATGCCCAACTGGCATGGATGCAGGCCGCAAATGCTGAGTCGGTGGAAAGAAAACACATTGCCGATCAGCTACTGAAATACTGCAAGCTCGATACGCTGGCGATGGTGAAGATTGTTGATGCACTGCTGCGGAGAATTTCCCATGCCTAAAAAGAAAAATATCAAAGTCGGAACGACCCAACCCGGTGATCTGAAAGTGAGAAAAAAGAACCCACCGCCGACGCAAGTACAGAAGTCACCCAAGGATTATGATCGAAAGAAATTAAAACGGCAGGATCGAAAGGAGGGCTTGAGTGAAGAAACCTGAGTCAGTGAACACGCTAACAACGCTTGGTCGTGTGCGCTTGTCAGAACACTTTTTTATGCGTGATATGCTTTATAGCGAAATCGCTAACCTGCATGGAATGCCAAATATTCCTGATTTTCCTGATCTGGCAATAGAGGCTGGTACAAACCTATGCCAGAAAGTGTTGGAGCCAATCTACGATGCTTTTGGGGGAGTGACTGTGCGTAGTGCTTATCGCTCACCTTCGGTAAATAATTTTGGTAATGAGCAGCAAAATGCTGGCAAAAGCGGCTATAGCTGTGGAACCAATGAAAGTAATTATGCCGGACATATCTGGGATTATCCAAGAGATGGTTTTTTGGGTGCAACTGCAACCATCGTTGTTCCTGCTTATCTTGATTATTTTGAAAAGCATCAGGATTTTAGACCTCTCGCCTGGTGGATTCATGATCATGCTCCTGAGCATGCAGGTATGTACTTTTTCCCTAAATTGTGTGCATTTAATATTTCATGGTTTGAAGGACCGTGCAATAGAGCCATCATGAGCTATGTACTTCCGAAAGGGACTCTCACGAAGTCAGGTATGGATAACTTTAATGGTGATCATGCCGAGTGCTATGCCAATTTAATCAAGGAATTGTGTTTATGAGTGAATATAATAATGTTTCAGGGGGATGCTGTGTCCCTTACCCTTCGTCATCAGGATGAAAACCGGTATCAATTGAGTCGGTATAAGGATGTTTGATCAGCTCTTCAAATGCCGTCTCAGCCTGTAGTTGATAGGCATCGGCCAGCTCTGAATTGATCGGATCATTATTGAAGGAGAATCGTTGATCCCATTCGCTGAATAGCCCGAATTCCCCTTCGAATTTGAGATTGACATGACCGAGTGCACCATGAGTCTGTTTGGCAACGATAATTTCAGCCAACCCTTTATTATCCGACCTTGGATGATAAATTTCATCACGATAGAGAAACATAATCACATCAGCCATCTGTTCTATGGCAGCAACATGGTACAGATCGGACAAGCGAGGACGCTGATCGCTACGTCTTTCTAGGGTGTGTTTCAGGTTTGTCGTCACCACCACTGAAATAGCCAGTTCTTTGGCCATCGTTTTCAGGGCATGCATAATTTTAGCCATATCCTGATTTCTCTGTTTGCTCCCGAGATGTTCAGGCAGACTCTGTAAATCATCCAGCACAACCAAGTCTAACCCCTGTTGGCTCTGCTTTAACCACTTGCAGGCTGCGCGCAAATCATCCAGTGATTCGATGTGATCTCCCACCTGTATGTTTAATTCGTCCAACACGCCGGATGTAGAAGCTAGCCGTCTCCAGTCCTCTGCTTTCAACTGTCCGTTGTCGATGTGGTTTGTTTTTACGCGAGAAGTAGCACTCAACATGCGCAAAGCTATTTTCTTGTTGCTAATGCTCATGGAAAACAGTGATACCGGGTGTGGTGGCTCTGCGCTGGCGACTTGGTATGCCAGACTTATGGCCAGTGCCGTTTTCCCCATCGACGTACGACCGCCAACCACGATTAACTCACCTGCATGAAATCCATCAATCAACTGGTCAAGGCAGTCAAACCCGGTTGTGATACCGGATATGCTTATTGGATTATTGGATCTTCTTTCAATGTCGTCGTAAGCATCAATCATCAAATCAGAGATCGGCATAAACAATGCGGCTGATTTGTCTTGCGTCTCTTTCTTATCGTTCATAGTGCCTCCTGAATCGAAATCAGTCTCGCATACGGTGCGTCAACTAATGTCGCTCTCGGTTGAGTGGCTAAAAAAACCAATACGACACCAGTTGACGCATCGGCCATTAAGGTCGTTTGATTGAATGGATTGGAGGACAAAATGCGAACATTCCCCTGGAAGATAGCTGTGTATACGCTCGGATTATTGCTTTTATTATTGGTGGTTGTGAAGCAAATACAGTTGGTGAAAATTGTGCTGGAAGACGGCCAGCGAATCATACTTGTAGCCGCTCCACAATATGGTTTGTGTGTGATTGTCTCATCACCCAACAATGCGATGGCTGTAATCTCTCCATATCCTGGCAAAGCTGATGCAGTGAGTGCCCGGGCAGTAGTTTTCAACCCTTTTACAGAAGAGGTTCAGAGAGTCTGCAGACCCTTGCGTCAAAAGCACAAGACCCGAACCTTTCCATCACCTGCGCTGACAAGCGCCAGCCATTGGCCGCTTGTAAATAGCCGTATGATCAAGGGAGCTTGAAATGAATGCTTCCAATCTGGAAATGCGCAATGTCACGCCTGATTTTCCAAAGCTTGTTTTACCGAATGGCAGACCTGTTACATCCATTGAGGTAGACGTTGATTCTTTACAACAGGAAGAGAAGTATCAGTTCGGTGGGTGGGATGATCTGATTCGCATCATCACAGCACAATGGGTGCAGCAGAACATGTATGCTGGTCACGGAACGATCTGGCAATGGGGCTCAGTAAGTGTGAACTTTGGGCAGCGCAGTTACTCCATGTTTTATGTCGTACTGGGGATGCCCAAAGCGTTCAGACAATATCTGAAAGCTGAAATCAGGGTATTGGGAAAGCATGTAAGGCCGCATTCCGATGAGGTGATTCCAAGGCTTGAATGTGAATGGGATGCAATGTGCCATGTTGAGGACAAGAAGGGGTGGGAGTCGCTTGATCCAACCTTATGGCGAGCAATGACTACTTAGCTTGATGGAGGAAATAATGTCAGGTGGAATAATAAATACTTCTGAAATTGATTTTAGTGTGGGCTTATCGAATTTTGTAGTTGAGTGGAATGCTATCTCCGATAAATACTCTAATGGAGCTCATCCCCTTTCTGTTTTGTTGCCACAGTTCATTAGTGAATGGGAGAAACTTCCAACTCGTCCTCCAGTTACCAGTCGTAAAATATCAGAGGTTACCTATAATGCATTACATCGTTTTATTGCAGATTTCAGCCCAGCAATAAATAAGTTTCGAGAAACAGGGGTTCAGGCTAATGTATGGGCAATTGCGGGCTTAAAGCACAATGAAGTACGTATTTCTAGTGTATTAAATTGGTTTCTTAGCCCGAATGCGACACATGGACAAAGTAGTAAAATATGCTTTTCCTTATTATCTCGAATTGAGAAATTAACCCAAGGAAATGATCAGATAACATCCGCTTTCCCAAAAGCAAGTGACCTTCATGATAAAGAAAATGAAGATATTGCTCGGTACACCTCAACAACAGAAGTTTGCCCATACGGAAAACAGGATAACAGGGTAGATATTATACTGGATGGGACAAATTTATTGCTTTATATTGAAGTTAAAATTGATGCTCCACAAGGACGAGAGCAGCTTCAGCGTTATCATGAATTGGCCAAAGCATGTCATGCGGGGCGCAATTGGGGCGTTGTTTATTTAACTCCAAAAGGAATATTGCCCGATGATGCGAAGCAGCTAGAAAACTGTATAGCCATAAGTTGGAGTGAAGTCGCTGATGTGTTTAGGAAGAGTGAAAAAACATTAGAATATAGTCATTTATCAAGGCACTATATTGGGCAATTTGCCCAATATGTATCGAAGTTTTAGAAGGGAGTAAGGAATGGAGCAAAAAGAAATATTAGAAGCCGGAGCACTTGCAATCAAAAGTATTAACGTAATTGAACAGGCGTATCGACTTGTTGATAATGAAATAGAGGTGCAGCTATGGTTGGCAGTTGAAAAAGCTGTCGCTAAAGCAGTTTCAAGTGATCAATGGAGGTCTGATCTTTCAAAAAACGAAACCAATTCGATCGATAATCCTTGGATCGCTAAAACTGATTGGCAAGATGAAGATGGGGTTCCTTTAGCAAAGTTCTATATTTGGGGAGTGCTTCCTGAAGAAAATAATGATCAATGGCTTCTAACTCAAATATGTGGATTAGGAGAAGCTGAGGTCGGAATCGAGTGGGCTGTAGTCTATAGCCATAAAATATTAGGTCTTAATAAATTAAAATGGCGAGCTTTTGCTGCAGAGCAGAATAATAACACCCCAAAGTTGAAAGAGTTGAATTTTAAATATAAGGAAAAAGAAGGTCGTTGGTTTCTACCGATGCATGTTGAACGTGATGAACTTGCTGATGCTTGGGAGAATGAAGAGATGGATGATTTTTTAGATAAGACAGTCAACAGGTGCATGCAAAATATTTTTGAAGCTGTACCTGAATTTGATCGCATTTTAGAAGAAGCAAAAAACTTTAATCAGTAAAGGGCGATATCGCGAAATCGGAAATCGGCGGAAATCGGGGACAGTGTATCCTTTGTTTCGGAAATCGGGGACAGTGTATCCTTTGTTTCGGATGGGCTCCGGGTTGATCGCTTTACAGTTTTAAATGTGTTCTTTCTTGGCGATGCATTCCACATCACTGTCTTTATGCGACTTGATATGTCGTATGAGGTGTTAGGTTCCTCCTGAAGTCTAAAAACTTAGGAGATAATATGAGTTGTCAGTTTATATATGATTTTGAGGAGTCCGTGGATCTTTATGCTCAAATTAAAATAATTGGTGTAGGCTGTGGTGGTGGAAGGATTCTGAAACATCTGATTGATCAGAAGACCCGTGCAGTTGAGTATGTTTTTGTGGATAGCGACCCAAAAGCGATTACAGAAAGCTCAGTAAAAACAACGTTGCAATTAAGTGCAAATAGCCCTGATGCAGGCTCTAATGCGGCGGCGAGTGAGCACGATGATATTTTAGCACTTTTTCGAAATATCGACATGGTTATAATCGTTGCAAACATGAGCGATGGAGTAGGGGAAAGGATTGCGCCTGTGATTGCAGCAGCGGCCAAAAACCAGAACATCCTCACGACTGCAGTGGTAATTGAACCGTTTATGAGTGAGAACCTAAAGCATGTCAGGTTAGCACAAGAGAGAACTGCTGAACTTAGTAAGTGTGTAGATTCGGTGATTGTGGCTTCCCATTCAATGTTGATCAGCGATGATCATGCTGTTGACGAAAATCGACAGCCGGTCTGCAATAATGTGGCGCTTTCAGCGTTAACTGTACGCGATATCGTTTATCTAATCACTCAGACCACATATATGGGGATAGACTTTGCAGACGTGAAAATAATCTTGAGTAAATACACTGGCGAATCTCGGGTTGGGTTTGGAACTGCAACGGGAATAAATCGAGCAGATGTCGCTGTCAAACGCGCTCTTTTATCCATGCATCGGCAAAAAGTTGATATGTACCCTGCTCAAGGAATGTTAATTATGGTGTCTGGTAATGAAGACATGACGCTAAAAGAATATGATGGCGCAATTTCTATCATATATAATCGGGTTCATGACGATGCAGAGATAGTGGCTGCTATGGTTTATGATCAGGAGCTTGGAGAAAATATTCGGGTGACCGTGGTGCTTACTGGTCTAAGTGGTTTTAATGCTTGAGCGTTTCAGATTACTTCATTGAAAAAGAACACGTAAGGAGATCAATGATGAGTGATACTTTAATGCGCCAGTGGCAAATGTTACGCTTGATTCCGCGCCAGCCCTCTAAAATTTCCACATCGGAATTGATGCATGCACTTGCCGATGAGGGATTTACCACCACAGCACGAACCTTACAGCGTGATCTGGTGCGAATGTCTTCAATCTATCCTTTGCTGTGCGATGACAGAGATAAACCCTTCGGGTGGTCGTGGAGCAAGGATGCCAACCTACTTGAAGTGCCGGGAATAGACTCTGATACAGCACTGGCCTTCTATCTGGCTGAAAAACACCTCGAACCGTTATTGCCGCGCACCACAATCAAACGACTGGCTCCTCACTTCAGACGGGCGGAAGAAGTGTTGGATCGGGTCGATGCTGATAAAGGCAATCCAGCATGGCGTAACAAGGTACGTGTATTGCATCGCGGACCCGGTTTGAAAAGCCCAGCTA
>CAYOTF010000045.1:16300-16525 GCA_964406805.1 uncultured Zetaproteobacteria bacterium
CGGATGTACAGTCGGCGGTTTATGATGGCCTACTCCGCAATCGACGGCTAAATGTGACATATCTTCTGCGTGGAAAAGATGAGGCCAAAGAGTATGAACTCAATCCTCTGGGCTTGGTGCTGAAAGATGGATTGTTTTATCTGGTATGTTCGATGTGGGATTATCCGGATATTCGCTTGATTACACTGCATCGTATGCAAGCAGCAAGAGTCATAGATGTTCCTT
>CAYOTF010000046.1:0-16325 GCA_964406805.1 uncultured Zetaproteobacteria bacterium
AAACTGGGTTGATTATTTGCAACAGTTTCCATACAGCTCCACTTTAATAGAGACGTGGGACAACATGCCTACCGAGCATATATTGCCGGGCTGGCAAACATATGAACATGCTATAAGTCTATATATCACAGCACATTCAAAGCAAAGTTCACCAACAGTACAAGTACAGTCTTTACATGATGCATTCATCCATTTGGTATCACTGGTTGATATTCATATGACCATACCCCGCTTGCTATCACTCATCAGGATTGCATCTGAACTAGGTAAACGCGAAACTGCTATTCACCTCTTAAATAATGTTATCGACAATTTACATGAAACAAACTCATTTCACCCCGACGAACCTTTTTTAGCTGTATCAAAATACGCAGAAAAAAATCCGGTCAGCAGCACTTTAGCAAGCTGGTGTATGGCATATTGCATGGCAGAAAAAGAGATTTTATCGAACTTTTCCTCACACTCTCTAACAGATGTAAGCTCTCTTGATTTGCTCAAAACTTTTGAAGGGTCAAGCTATTCACACGAGGAAATACAAAGAAGATTCACACTTATAAGAAAAAGGTTTGAATAAAAAACACGTCGGGAAAGCCCCTAATCACTGTTTCGCAACACACGCCCATCACAAAACAATGAATTGCAAGAGCCAGATGCAAACCTCGGAGTGAATTAACGATAGCCCCACTTCTAGTCTATTTTCACAACTGAATGAGCTATATTGCGGTTCCATAGAAGCGAATCAAGCTCGGAATAGACTGAAGAGGGGATGCAAACTGCCGCTCACGAGTTTTACAATAGCTTCACTATTGTGGGTAATGAGAAAACACCAGAGTGAAACGATTACGCATTTCTTCACTGATAAATCCAAGGCTATCTAGGCCAGCAAAAAAGGGTAATGTTGTTTTTTCTGTAAAATAACAAGAAAATGCATGTTGTTTTATATAGGTCTCCAATATCGAAGAGTACAACCATTTATTAATATCTACTTTTGGATCAACATCATCAAACCGCTTACAGGCAGGAAGAAGTAATTCATCCACTTCAAAATTTATCGTCGCATTGTATCGATTAATCAATCCACCCAAAACCTCCACGCCAAGAGCACGTTCCCCTGCATCAATTGCAATACGAGCAAAAGGAACCAATCGTTCAATTCGACCTTCCCCTTTGGCAATCATGCGCCTTGCTCCCGCCAATGCACTCATCAAATAACTCACACGATCCACATTGGATTCAGAGTTTGAAAGAGACATAATATAGCCATTCAAAATCGCCATATAATCATCAGAACTATCGCTCGCAGGTGGCAAATGTTTTTTCAAGCTAGAACCACACTTCAAATCACCAATAAACTGCTCAGCCAGGGAAACATTATCAACTAATTTTGTAACGTCCCACGCCTGCACAATAACGCCTTCAGACTCCAATTGAGAAGCCCTCTTCTTGTCACAGGCAAACAAGTTCAACAAATAACCGTCAAAAGGCTGACGATGATCAAATGGAACCAATATATTTAATCCAGGAAGGAGGCGATAGCAATCAAGCCCCATGCCCTTAAATCGTTCAATCAAGGGCAAATTAACATGCTCTCCATGTTTTAGCTCAAACATAATCATTGGAGAAAAAGAAGAAAAGGTTTCTCTTGCCTCGGTTAAAATATTGCACTCTTCACCTTCAGCATCAAGCTTGATAAAATCAATACGGTCCCACTCAAACTTTTTCATGCAATGATCAAGCGTCAGCAATGATATAGTTTCAGATTCACCGCCACCTGCATCTTGAGTCAAACTATTCAATTCAGAATTAGGAGAAGTGAAAAAGGTAGCTTCCCCTATTTTATCTGAAAGACCAGCTTGTATAAGCTCGATATTATCCAGCTTGTTTTCCGCAATGCTTTTCCTCAAGCAAAAAGCAGTAGTATCAGTAGGTTCAAATGCCCATAATTTCCCAGATTTACCAATCATCTTGGCAATCGTTAATGTATAAACACCATAATTAGCACCAATATCTATTACATTCATGCCGGGCTTAATAAAATTACGCACAAACTTTATTTCATCTTCAAACCAGTCGCCTTGCTCTTGCAAAATGAAATTTGTCATCAAATTCTCATTGACAGGCACATGCACATGCACATCGTTTACTATAGTAAAACGACTGGTACTAATTTTTGACATTCCATGGACTCCTAAAGCACTTCACCTGAAGGTTTTTTCACTTAAAACAGCGTTCAACTTCTACCGCTAAATATCTACGAAATTTAGCCAGAAAACACCTCATTTGTCAATAAAGCCTTCAGGGTCGGGACTTGTTTCGCGCATTTACGGTTTAAAGCCTTCTAACGTTAACATCTTCAAAAACCGCTAGTGTTTTTCATTGCCGGATAGAAGAGACAAACCGTGTTCAATCGCGGTTGCAGCAATCAGGGCATCGGCTACCTATTCGCGTTGTTTTAATACCCGCAGAATAACATCCGAAGCAAAGCCTTTGTTGCGTAAAAAACGTGCTAAACGCTGCCATGTGCGTTCATCTTCAAAACGAAATCCAGCCGGATCACGGCCTGCCAATAAATCACTGGCAACCTGAGCGGCATCGTAATCGGTAGTGAGTTCATCCATGGCCAGTTGAATACTTGTCTCATCCGCCCCTTTTTGCTGGGCGCGCTTAGCGGCCAGCCACGGCGCTTCGCCTTTATCGAGCCGGGAAGACAAATACAATTCAGCAAAACGCTGGTCACTGAGATAACCATCGGCTTTAAGCTTTTCGATTACAAAGGCGATCAGCTCTGCATCATGATCACGCCCATGTAGCTTTTGCTGTATTTGCGATGTGCAATATTCACGTCGAACCAGCAGCCGAACAGCATAAAGATAGGCTGCCGACTGCTCTTTATTCATATCGAGCCCTCTGGCTCAATGGATTCAATGCGTGCAATATTCAATGCGCGCAATCAATCAGGACTGTGTTATTCAGCCGTTTCAACCGCATCACCCATACCCAATTCAGCGCGCACCTTGGCTTCCACTTCAGCCAACATTTCCGGATGTTCTTTGAGGAACTTGATGGCGTTATCACGACCCTGACCAATCTTCTCATTGTCTTTGGCGTACCACGCTCCGCTCTTGTTCACGAAACCATACTGCACACCCATATCGAGCACTTCACCGGCATGCGATACGCCCTCGCCATACATGATCGAGAATTGCGCCTGCTTGAATGGTGGCGCCATCTTGTTCTTCACCACTTTCACACGGGTATCATTACCGAGCACTTCATCACCCTTTTTGATCGCACCGGTACGGCGCACATCGAGGCGAACAGAAGCATAGAATTTCAAGGCATTACCACCGGTTGTGGTTTCTGGATTGCCGAACATCACACCGATTTTCATGCGGATCTGATTGATAAACACGACAGTAGTTTTCGAGCGTGAAATCGAACCCGTCAGTTTACGCAAGGCCTGTGACATCAAACGCGCATGCAAGCCCATATGCGAATCACCCATATTGCCTTCGAGTTCCGCTTTTGGTGTTAATGCGGCAACCGAATCGATCACGATAATATCCAAGGCACCAGAGCGGGTCAGCATATCGACCACTTCGAGCGCCTGCTCACCGGAATCCGGTTGTGAAACCAACAAGTTATCAACATCCACACCCAGATTTTCAGCATAGGTCGGGTCGAGGGCATGTTCTGCATCAATAAACGCAGCCTTCCCACCGAGCTTTTGCGCTTCGGCAATCGCGTGCAATGCCATGGTGGTTTTACCGGATGATTCCGGGCCATAAATTTCGATCACACGGCCACGTGGATAACCACCGACTCCCAAAGCCGCATCGAGTGCCAGCGAACCACTGGGAATAACTTCTACGGCCACCCTACCCTCGTCGCCCAAACGCATCACCGTACCCTTACCAAACTGACGTTCGATCTGACTTAAAGCGGTATCCAGTGCTTTTGTTTTATCTGACATATTGCCCTCACTTATAAAAACGATGCGTTTCAATCCATCTCATCATTGCTTTCGCGAACGGTACATGCCCAGCCCACCGGCAACAATGAGAAAGGTGGTTTTGAAGCATACTCTGAAAAACTCAGAATATTCATGCGCCCCCTGGACTATTCAGCAGGATGTTATTTTACAAGTGCTTCTGAAAACCTTCAAAAGATCAACGCAAGAAAAAAGCCAGCAACCGCAAGGGTTGCTGGCTTTCTTACGACCTTAAAAGACTAAGGTAGTGGGTTATATCATACCGCCCATTCCACCCATGCCGCCCATATCTGGTGCGCCACCGGCTGCAGGTTCTGGTGCTGGAATATCAGCAATCATGGCTTCCGTGGTGATCAACAGGCCAGCAATCGATGCTGCATACTGGAGAGCTGAACGGGTAACCTTGGTTGGGTCAATCACACCCATTTTCACCAAGTCGCCGTACTCTTCAGTCTGAGCATTGTAGCCGTAATGACCTTCGTGGTTAGCGATTTCATTCACAACTACAGATGCTTCACCGCCGCCGTTGGAAACAATCTGACGCAGAGGCTCTTCGAGCGCACGACGAATGATCTTCACACCGGTATCTTCATCATGGTTGGTGCCGACAACATTATCCAATGCTTTGCGTGCACGAATGAACGCAACGCCACCACCGGCAACGATGCCTTCTTCAACAGCTGCGCGCGTTGCATGAAGCGCATCATCCACACGGTCTTTCTTCTCTTTCATCGCCACTTCAGTAGCTGCGCCGACTTTGATCACAGCAACACCACCAGCCAGTTTGGCCAGACGTTCCTGCATTTTTTCTTTATCGTAATCAGAAGTAGAATCGTCAACCTGCTTGCGAATCAATGCGACACGGCCTTCGATCTCAGACTTTTCGCCAACACCATCAATAATAGTCGTTGCATCTTTGGTGATTTTCACAGTTGCTGCTGAACCCAGATCTTCCAAAGTTACATTTTCCAATTTCAGACCGAGATCTTCAGAAATCACTTTACCACCGGTCAGGATAGCCATGTCTTCCATCATCGCTTTACGACGATCGCCAAAACCAGGTGCTTTAACCGCCGCAACATTGACTACGCCACGAACCTTGTTCACGACCAATGTAGCCAGCGCTTCGCCTTCGATATCTTCAGCAATGATCAACAATGGTTTACCGGTACGCGCAACGGCTTCCAAGACTGGCAACAATTCACGCATATTCGACACTTTCTTTTCGAACAACAGAATGTATGGCGCATCCAAAGTCGCTTCCATGCGCTCTGTATCGGTGACAAAGTATGGTGAGAGATAACCGCGATCAAACTGCATGCCTTCAACCACATCCAACTCGGTTTCCAGACCTTTGGCTTCTTCAACCGTGATCACGCCTTCTTTACCGACTTTATCCATCGCATCGGCAATGATTTTACCGATTTCAGGATCGCCATTGGCAGAAATAGTACCTACCTGGGAGATTTCTTCCTGATTCTGAACTTCGTTGGACAATTCAGCCAATTCAGCCACAACTGCCGTCACCGCTTTATCGATACCGCGTTTCAGATCCATCGGGTTCATGCCGGCAGCAACAGCTTTCACGCCTTCTTTGGCAATAGACTGAGCCAGAACGGTTGCAGTCGTGGTGCCATCACCTGCGATATCCGCAGTTTTAGAAGCCACTTCTTTAACCATTTGTGCGCCCATGTTTTCGAACTTGTCTTCCAACTCGATTTCTTTGGCAACAGACACGCCATCTTTGGTGATGGTCGGTGCGCCCCAGGATTTGTCGAGTACGACGTTACGGCCTTTAGGACCTAATGTTACTTTAACTGCATCGGCGAGTTTGTTTACGCCGATCATCATTTTGGCGCGTGCATCTTCGCCGAATTGAATCTCTTTAGCCATGGTTCAATCTCCTGTTTATAACTTTAATTAAATAATTCGTTTTCAACGCTATCCATTTAGAATGTTTGAACAATTAGAATAGCTGAACAATCAAGACTCGATTACGCCTAGGATGTCGTCTTCACGCATCATCAAGAAATCATCGCCATCCAGCTTGATTTCAGTACCGGCATAGGTTGAGAAGATGACAGTATCGCCTTCTTTTACGTCCAACGGACGCACTTCGCCATTTTCAAGGCTTTTGCCTTTACCCGTTGCAATCACTAAACCCTGCACTGGTTTTTCTTTGGCCGAATCAGGAATAATGATACCACCTGCAGATTTTTCTTCTTCATCCAGGCGACGGACGATTACGCGATCATGTAATGGACGCACTTTTGTTGTCATCGTTGTTTCTCCTTCAATATAAAATCTTCAATATAAAGTTTCTGTAATATTGGTATGTACTATATAGGAAGCTGTTTGCAAAGATTCAACCCCCCAACAAAAAAGAAATGTATGATTTATAGAATAGCGTTTTTTGAAATCACAATTCCATCTTCATCTGCATAGACATAGTCACCGGGATAAAAGGTCACATCAGCAAAATGCAATGCGATATCCATCACGCCCTGATTACGTTTGATTGTTTTACGCGGAATGATTGCCAGTGCTTTAACACCCAAATCCACCGCTGCGACATCAACTGAATCACGGATACAACCGTTGATGATCACCCCTTCCCAGCCATGCGTGGCACCGAGTGCCGCCATCACATCCCCCATCATGGCGCAACGAAGAGATGCAGATGAATCCACCACCAACACCTTGCCTGTGCCATCGGTCTCAAAAGCCGATTTAAGAAAGGTATTATCTTCAAAGGCTTTCAAGGTCACAATTTGACCACAAAAAGCAGTTCGCCCTCCGAAATCCCGAAACACAGGTGCCGCGACCTGCAGGATTTCAAGATAATCGTCGTACAGATCCGTGGTTTTAAAACCGCCACTCACTTGCCAAACAAGCCTTTCACAGCATCGCCTGCAGATCCTGCTGCACCACTGGCACCGGAACCAATCGCGCCACCAGCATTGCCAACCGCGCCCATTGCACCTTTTGCGCCCTTGCTGAAGGCATCCGCCGACTTGCCTAAAAACTTATTCACACCCAAAGCGGCAACCGAGCCTTTCACATTACCCAACAGTCTGGATGTAAGCAACTGAGCCACTTCGGCCGCTGTTGCGCCACCGCTCTGTTTACCCACATCCGTCAATTCGATGCGTGGCAGATTTACGGTTTGCTCGGCATCACCCAAAGCAGCAATGCGTACTTGGGCTTTGCCACCTTCAACGATCAATTTACGAATAATCATTTTTAGCTCATCACCCGCATTGTTTGATCCCTTTGCAGACGATTCGCCCGCACTGATACCCAGCTGTTTTTTCAGCACATCGACATTGGAAAGCCCCGATTTGTTAATTTCATAGACGATGACCGGCGCACTGATAATAATTTCATCAATGACAATCGGATTCTGACGAATTGTACTGACATCAATTTTCGTTACGATATTACCCAACTCAAAGATATTAGGGTCACTGAATCCCGCTGGATTGGCCACTGTCAAACCACTAATCGCGGCTTTGCCCGCTTCCAATTCCAGTTTCACACCTGCAACGCGCACCTCTGTTTGTGTGGCTTGTGAGCCATAGGTTTGAATGGAATCTTTAACGATTCCATCCAGGTTCGACCATACAAACGCCAAACCACCAGCAATCACGATAGCCAGTCCAGCCACGCCTATCAGTATTTTTTTCATCATCCACCTCCCCTGTTAATAAGTTGTAAATTCATACGCCGTGCGTTCATGCGCTTTGATTACTGATTCGATATATTTTTCAATGCTGCAATCCGATCTTCTGTTGGCGGATGCGTTGAAAACAAATGCGAAAAACCTTTTGACTGACCATGAATTTTCATGGTTGCCAGAGCATCATCGGACATACCCTCTTGGCGATCTTCTGAAGCCAGCGTTTGCTGCGATAGCGTTTCGATTTTACGCAGTGCGGATGCCATTGATGCTGCGCCGACTGCATTGGCCGCATAGGCATCGGCACTGAACTCACGCCGACGCGAAAACCAGCAAATCGGAATCATGGCCAGAATTGACAATACAAATTGCAAGAACATATAGACAGCAAACCCCATCCAATAATTACGCTCCATCAAGGGGCGTGAAATCATGCGTGCGATGAAATACACAAAGGTATTCATCAAGCCTTGCAATAACGTGGTTGCCATCATATCGCCATTGCTGACATGCCCCATTTCATGCGCCACAACAGCGCGCAGCTCTGCATCTGTGAGGTTCATCGCCAAGCCGGAAGATACGGCAACCATGGCATTGTTACGCGTAGGACCGGTCGCGAACGCATTCGGCACATCATCCCAATACACCCACACTTCCGGCATTTTAATGCCTTCGCGCTGTGCCAGCTCAGCCACAGTATTATATACTACTTTTTCTTTCGCGGTTGAAGGGCTAGTGATTTGCTGCATGCGCATGCCGCGTTTGGCCATCCATTTGGACATAAACAACGAAATAAAGGCTCCACCAAAACCAAACACCATGGCCCAGGCAAATTCATAGGTCGCAACCGAGCCGCGCAAATCGATACCAAACTGAGGCAACACGTAATCGATCAGCACTGTGCCGGTAATTGCCAGCGTGAAAAATATCAATAAATTTGTAACGATTAATAAAAATATACCTTTAAACCACTGCATTCATAACTCCTTTAAGATAGCATACTGCCTAATGAGGTCGTCAGTATGCAAATACAAGCCTTGAAAACAAATGAAGCACACCTTAAAAGGAACTCATGAACTCCGATTCCAGCCACGACAATGACATTCCCGAATCTCACCATTCTGATGATCAGACTGCTGAGATTCATGATTCGGATTTGAATGATTCCGATCTGCATGATCCTGATACGCAGGATGCCGATTCGAACGAATCAAACCCACATCATGAGGATGGCGAGGCAACAGAAAGCAAAAATGCCCAATTGGTTCCCTCCGAAGAAGTCCTACCTGCGGAATTAACCATCTTGCCTGTCTCCAATCGACCCTTGTTTCCAGGTTTGGTCGTGCCATTGGTTTATGAAGGTGAAGAAATAGGTCAAATTGTGCGCAACCTGGCCGAAAGCAAAGTGCAACATGTTGGTTTAGTCCTGGTACGTGATGAAGATCAATCCTATTCACCGGAGAATTTGTATGAAGTCGGTGTGGTTGCGCGCATTGCCAAAGCCATTGAAATCGAAGGCCACGGCCTGCATCTGGTGGTCGAATGCCTGCGCAGGTTCCGTATTGAAGGTTTTTTAAGCAATAAAAATCCGATTCGGGTATTAGCGCGTTATCGCAGTGAAACATCATACGAAGATAATATCGATCTGCGCGCTTATACCGTGGCCATCGTCAACACCATCAAAGAACTGCTCAAACACAACCCCTTGTATGAAGAAGAACTGCGTTTGTTTGCCTCCCGTTTTGATGTCAATGAGCCGAATCGTTTGGCTGATTTTGCAGCCAGCTTAACCACAGCAAGCCGTGAAGATTTGCAGGGTGTATTGGAAACCTATTCGATTTTTGACCGTCTGAAAAAAGTACTCTCTTTACTGAACCGGGAACTCGATGTCAGCAAGGTGCAAACAAAAATACGCAATAATATTGATGAACGCATTACCGAGCAGCAACGTAAATTTTTCTTGCACGAACAGCTGCAAGAAATTCAACGCGAGCTCGGCATGAATGAAGATCCGCGTGAAAAAGAAATCGAAGACTTTCGCGCCAAAGCCAACAAACTGCATTTCAGTGATGAAGCGGCCAAAGCCTTTGAGGAAGAATTAAACAAATTGATGATGCTTGATACCGCATCGCCCGAATACAGTGTCACACGCAATTATCTCGAATGGCTGACCTGCTTGCCGTGGGGCAAGACCTGCCGTGAACGCTACAACTTAAACAGCGCAGCGCGCTCATTGAACCAGCACCATGCCGGCCTCGATGACGTGAAAGATCGTATTCTTGAATTTATCGCAGTCGGCGCACGCAAAAAAGCCGTTGGAGGCTCAATCATTCTGTTTGTTGGCCCGCCCGGGGTGGGTAAAACATCCATGGGCAAAGCCATTGCAGCAGCAGTTAATCGCCCCTTTTATCGTTTTTCAGTTGGCGGCATGCGTGATGAAGCTGAAATCAAAGGCCATCGCCGCACCTACATCGGAGCCATGCCGGGCAAACTGATACAAGCGCTCAAACGTGTTGGCGTTGCCAATCCGGTAATCATGATTGATGAAGTGGATAAAATGGGTTCCGATTCGCGTGGTGATCCGGCTTCCGCTTTATTGGAAGTCCTCGATCCCGAGCAAAATGTGGATTTCATGGATCATTATATCGATGTGCGTTTTGATTTATCGCAGGTGTTGTTCTTATTGACCGCCAATCAACTCGATACCGTACCACGCCCGCTACTCGACCGTGCCGAAATCATTCGTCTGCCCGGCTACATGGCCAGCGAAAAAGTGGATATTGCACGCAAACATCTGTGGCCAGCACAGCTCAAAGCGCATGCTTTAAGCCGTCAGGAAGTATCGTTAACCAAAACAGTCATCCAACATCTAGTCGAAGATTATGCCCGCGAACCGGGTGTACGCAGGCTCGAATTATTGATGAAAAAAATCTTGCGCAAAGTAGCCCGCCAACTTGAGGAGGGCAGCTCTGAAGCACCGATACGCATTGGTGTTTCCGATCTAAGTGATTATATCGGCAAGCCACGTTTCCGTGAGCAGGCCATCAAACAGGGCGTGGGTTTATCCACCGGCCTTGCCTGGACTGCCATGGGCGGCACCACTCTGGTATTGGAAACCACCGTCATTCATCGTGATCGACGCGGTATGAAAATCACCGGCCAATTGGGCAAAGTCATGCAGGAATCCTCGGAAATCGCCTATTCCTATATCACCTCGAACCTGAACCGCTTTGGAGCCGACAGCAGTTTTTTCGACAAGGCATTCATCCACATGCACGTGCCTGAAGGTGCGGTGCCCAAAGATGGTCCATCAGCAGGCATTGCCATTGCAACAGCCTTGTTGTCACTGGCACTCGGACAAGCTCCTGCCCGCATCGCCATGACCGGTGAGATGACCTTGACCGGTGATGTGCTGGCGATCGGAGGCGAACGTGAAAAACTGTTGGCCGCCAAGCGGCTCGGCATCAACGAGGTGATTCTGCCAGCCGCCAATGAAGTGGATGTGGATGAATTGCCCGCCAGTGTAAGCGAAGACATAAACATTCATTACGCCAAGCATTTCAGAGATGTCGCCCGATTGATGTTCGGTATCCGCATGAAAGCTGAGTCAAAAAAAAGCATTTAAGACCATCGCTTGCCGGCAAACTGCCTGTAAATTCCCTTGCTTTTGGGGCGCTGCATCTGCATATTGCACTGCCATAGAATAATCGCTGTTTTTAATGCTCCTTTTTAATGCTTATTTTTAAAAAGACATTGAGCATGCAATCATGTACACACTGGGGAAGGTAAAATGACTGCCACTGATTCTGGAACTACCAATTTTGAACTTGCACGCCATAACATGGTGGAATATCAAATTCGCTGCTGCAAAGTCTTGGATACAACCGTGCTGGATCTAATTGAATCCATGCCGCGTGAAAACTTTGTTCCTGAACACATCAAAAGTCTGGCTTATATGGAAGGCCATGTGCCTTTGCCTTGCGGTCAGGAAATGTTATCGCCGCTGCAAGAAGCCAGCATTCTGCAAAAACTGAATTTACAAGGCCATGAACGCGTACTGGAAATCGGCACCGGTACAGGTTTTTTAACCACCATGCTAGCCATGCAGGCAAATGAAGTAATCAGCTGTGAAATCCACACTGAACTGGCGCAACAAGGCAAAGAAAACATCGATACGCACGGTGCCAACAATGCCAAAGTCATTGAAATCAACGCCATGGATGCTGAAGCAGTTGCTGCCCAAAGCGATCTACAACGTCCATTTGATGTGATCATTCTGGCAGCTGCAATCACAAAAGTACCCACACACATTGAAGCACTCTTAAACGATGGCGGTCAGCTCATGGCATTTATTGGCAGCAACCCGGTGCTCTCCCTCATCCACCGCCGTAAAACCGGCGCAACATGGCAGCAAACAGGCTTGTTTGAAACATTATTGCAGGACATGGAAGGCTGTATGCAAACACGCGAGTTCGTATTTTAATTCGGCTTCCGTGCATGCTCGCTTTTCATACAACCGGCTCGTCGTATCGCGCATGGCAATTATTCTGTCTGATCGCATTGCTTATCCCCACCCAGTCCAGTGCTGCGGGCATTAAAACAGCAAGCAGCACTTTAAACCATTCATCAAACAGCATTTATTTTATTGCATTGCCTTACCTCTACAATTTTCACTACAATCAACACCATCAAGCTTTCATACTCAGACATGATAAAAATGGACAGGATTTATCCACGCATCAATGGGTTATCTCCACCACCAGTATCCCTGAATTTATCAACCATCATGGCCGTTTGCAGGTGCTTGATCGCAACCCACACAGCACCTAACCGCTGATCTGCATCATATGATCATCCCTATCCACATTAAACCACCCTTATTATTACCCTTACAGCGCAACAGCAGTGCCAGTTCCCCACTCTGGTTACAGTATATCAAACAAGGGCAGGTCGTATGGCACACGCCGAGGCTTACTCCGGCAGTTGCAGCGCAAATCCTGGCCAAGAAAAAAAGGAATGCCCGTCAAGCGGAACGATTGTCCAAACGCATGGCCGACCGTGCGTTTTATTTTGGTTATGACACCAACGATGATGCCTTAAAATAAAGTAACTATTCAGCTCACCGCTAATTTTCCCGATACCTGCGTTGAAAAACATTCACTTACAGCAGTAAGCTGCGCTTTTTCGCCTTGGCCTCAGAAAAATCAGCGGCAATCTAAACAGCTACTTCTTCTTTTGTAGGCACTGAACAGTTACAAAATAAACAGCATTTAAAAAGGCCTGCATTTGCAGGCCTTTTTAAATGCGAACTTAACTATCAGAGTTCAAAACGGAATATCATCATCGACAGGCACATCGCCAAAATCAGGTGCACTGGCAAATGGATCAGCGCTCTGCTTGGCTGCAGGTGCTGCACCACCACCCTGACTCGGGAAGCTGCCGCCGGCTTGATTCCCACTACCCTGATTTCCACCAGCTTGATTCGAATAAGCACCCGATTGACGCTGTGCACCACCGCCCTGATTGGATGAACCACTGCCACCACCGAGCATTTTCATTTCATTGGCACGAATTTGAGTAGTATATTGATCCTTTCCATCACGATCCTGCCACTTCTGTGTTTCAATTTTTCCTTCGATATAGACACGCGAGCCTTTACTCAAATACTGATTGGCAATTTCACCCAAACGACCCCACATCACAATACGATGCCATTCGGTACGTTCCTGCTGGTTACCATCACGCCCTTTAAACTTTTCAGTGGTGGCCAAGCGCAAATTACAAACACAAGTACCATCTTGGGTAAAGCGCGTTTCCGGATCTGCTCCCAGATTCCCAATCAACATGACTTTATTCAGCATAATTCCTCTCCAATTCAAAAAGGCCACACTAAGCAGGGCATGGTTTATTTACAAACACAAAAGACAAACAATCCATAAATACATTACTCGCAAATATTGCTCGTAACTTGCAGGGCTTATACTCAGATGTGATACTTCCGTGCTGCACTATCAATCAAATCAATATCATCACACACTTCATCCTGAGCCGGACAATATCTGATCCGCACAGGAGAAATGATTCATGAAGGGAGGCGCATCGTTGTGAAACATCATTTGATTCCAGAGCAACCGCGCCAGATTCTGGATCGACCTCGCAAACGCATGGTGAATGATCAGCTTATTGCCCGTGGCATTGATGATGAACGAGTATTGGCCACCATGCTTTCAGTACCCCGCCACGTGTTTGTCGATGCAGCGTTGGCAGCCCGCGCCTACCATGATTGCGCCTTGCCGATCGGTTGCGGACAAACCATTTCCCAGCCTTATATGGTGGCTCGCATGAGCCAGTTATTGGAGTTGAAAGGATCGGAGCGCGTACTCGAAATCGGCACCGGTTGCGGTTATCAGACAGCGGTATTATCACGTTTATGCCGCAGAGTTTACAGCATCGAACGCATTCAAGCCCTACATGACCGAGCCCGACAAAACCTGCGTGCGGCCAGACATGCCAATGTCATGCTCAAATGTGCCGATGGTTTAATTGGCTGGGAAGAATATGCACCGTTTGATGCAATTATTGTCACTGCCGGTGGTTTTGCATCCGATATATGGTTGCAGCAACTTAAACCCGGTGGCTTTCTATTGTTTCCTGAAGGTGATGATGGACAACACCGGCTCGTGCGTCGTCAACGTCATGCACGCGGGTACAGCGAACAATATTTTGATGCATGTACGTTTGTACCATTATTGAAAGGAGTACATCATCACTGAAACAACAACAGCAATAAAACGCCCATCATGGTTGCGCCGCACCTATCACTGGACCTTATCATGGGCTGAACACCCGTTTGCAGGACGGGCGTTGTTTTGCATTGCCCTGATCGAAGCCTCGGTATTCCCTATTCCACCGGATATTTTATTGATTGCCCTGGCTTTAGGCCGCCCGGCTGCCGCTCTTTCATTCGCAGCTCTGGCCACAGCCGGCTCTGTTGTGGGTGCGATGATTGGTTATGCCATAGGTATGTTTCTATTTGCCGCCGTGGCACAACCGGTGATTGAATTTTATCACGCCACCGAGACCTTCAACCATGTGCAACAATGGTTTGTAGATTATGGTGTGGCGATTATTCTCATCGCTGGTTTCTCCCCTATTCCGTTTAAAGTATTCACCATTGCAGCCGGTGCTTTCGGCTTATCTTTCCCTGCTTTTGTGGCTGCTGCGATTATATCCCGAGGCGCACGATTCTATATCGAAGCCGCGCTGCTGCGCTGGGGTGGAGATCGTTTGCGTGATTTTGTAGAAAAATATTTTGAATGGCTAACGGTCGTTGTAGCCGTCGTCGTCGTGGGTGGATTCGCCCTGTTGTGGTTATAATTTTTCGTTTATCCTGTCTCGTCCTACTGCTGGCTCTCGCCGCCTGCATCAGCACCCCCACGCCGACATACAAAACCCATAACAGCAGCACACACAACAAACACAGCCATAACAGCAAGCCAGTCCTACGTTATGTCCGTGCCAATGATACTCTGTACAGTATTGGTAAAAAATTCGGTATTGATTATCGTTTAATCGCCAAACGTAATCACATCCGCTATCCATATAAAATCTATCTAGGCCAGCGCTTGTACATTGACCGCCATGCCCCAAGGCGCAACGATTTAACCGCCATCAAAATAAAAAACGCAAGCAAAAAGTCTCATAAAAAGGCATCCAAAAAAACGATCAAACGAAAGACACATCAGAAAAAGGTAAAACGCATCGCGAAATCATCCCACCGCAACAAAGCCAAAGGCTATAAAGGCCAATTGCGCTGGCCGGTAAAAGGTATCGTGACCAGTAAATTTGGCCGCCGTGGTAGCCGCATGCACGATGGCATTGATATTGGTGCCAAAGAAGGCACACGAGTCTATGCTGCTGCTGCCGGTGAAGTCGTTTATGCCGATTCGCGTTTGAGCGGTTATGGCAAGTTAATCATTATTCGTCACGGTAAAAATCTATTTACCGCCTATGGTCACAATCGTCGCATGCTGGTGCGTAAAGGTGCAAAAGTGCGCGCTGGTGATGTAATTGCACAGGTTGGCCATACTGGCCGCGCTTCTGGCCCGCACCTGCACTTTGAAGTACGCCAAGGCAGTACCCCGGTGAATCCAATTGCCTATTTACCTCGGCGTTAAGATAGTAGAAACTTTGACCGACATGTTTTTCTTACTCCACAGCCAACCCATTATCCTCTTGAACTAATGGCAACCACCCACAGCACCGAATCGATGGCTATTTACATGCGTGATATTTCGCGTTATGAATTGCTCAGCGCTACGGATGAAATTGAATTATCCAAGCGCATTGCAGACGGTGATGACAATGCACGCCATCAGATGATTCAAACCAATTTGCGTTTGGTGGTCAAAATATCCCGGCGTTATTTAAACAGAGGCTTGGGGCTCGGTGATCTTATTGAAGAGGGTAATGTGGGGCTAATGCGCGCAGTGGAGAAATTCGATGCATCGCATGGCTGCCGTTTCTCAACCTACGCAACATGGTGGATCAGGCAATCTGTGGAACGTGCCATCATGAATCAGTCCCGCACCATCCGTGTGCCGGTACACATCACCAATGAACTCAATCGCGTCTTCCGACATGCAAATACATTAC
>CAYOTF010000047.1:0-16171 GCA_964406805.1 uncultured Zetaproteobacteria bacterium
CACCCTGGGGAGTCATGCAGCATTTAAAGGCATCGGATTCGCAAGCATTACCCCGCATTGCCAGCATTCAAAATCCGTACAATCTGCTTAATCGCTCGTTTGAAATCGGCTTGTCTGAAATCTGTTGCCGCGAACAGGTCGGGTTGTTGGCCTATTCGCCGCTGGCTTTCGGAGTGCTTTCGGGCAAATACCTGCATGGCAAACGTCCTGCCCATGGCCGTATCACCCTGTTCGATCAATACACCCGTTACAGCAATGCCCAGGCCGACCGGGCGACTGAAGCATACATCGCGATAGCCAATACATACGGATTCGACCCGGCTCAAATGGCACTGGCCTTTATTCGCCAGCAGGCATTTGTAAGCAGTACCATCATCGGGGCAACCAGCAGCGAGCAACTGCACAGCAATATCGCCAGCCTTGAACTCACTCTGCCCGAGACATGCCTCAGCGAGATCGAAGCAGTGCATCGAATGCAGCCAAACCCATGCCCATAAACGTTAGCCCAGAACTGTTCATCGGCATTATGTCCGGCACTTCGGCCGATGGCATTGATGTTGCCATCGTATCGTGTAGCCACCGACAAACAAAACTGCTTCAGTTCTCAGAGTTTCCCATGCCTGAAGACTTGCGCCAATCTATTTTAAGCCTCGCTGTTTCAGGCGATGCCGAAATTGAAGCCATGGGGCCGCTGGATCGGGCGCTGGGGCTGGCTTATGCCGATGCCGCCTTGCAAACAATACAACAGGCAGGGCTAAAAGCTGTGGATATTGCAGCCATCGCCTGTCATGGCCAGACCATTCGCCATCGCCCTGAAGTCACGCGTGCGTTCAGTCTGCAAATCGGCTGTGCTGCGACGCTTGCCGAGCGCACCGGCATCACCACCGTATCCGATTTTCGCAGCCGTGATATTGCTGCTGCTGGCCAGGGCGCTCCGCTAGTGCCCTTCGCGCACCAGCAACTGTTTGCGTCGCATCAATCAAATATAGCCGTCATCAATATTGGAGGCATCGCAAACATCACATATTTGGGGGCGGATGGAGAAATCACCGGCTTTGATGTCGGTTCCGGCAATATGATTATGGATGCTTTAATGCTGAGCATCAGCGATGCGCATGATGGCTTCGATCGTGACGGGCAACTGGCTGCCAGCGGCCAAGTCTGTGCGCCTCTGCTGACGGCATTGATGGCACATCCTTTTCTCCAGCGCAGCCCCCCCAAGTCAACGGGGCGTGAAACATTCGGTGAGTCAATCGTCCAGCAGATCAGGGCATGGCCGGCTATTTCCGATGCTGATCGCATGGCGAGCACATGCCAGTTTAGCGTTGATGCCATTGCACAAAGCATGCAACAGCTGTCGCATATGCCCGATTTCTGTTTGATTTGCGGTGGCGGTGTGCGCAACACCTTCCTGATGCAGCGACTAAAAGAGCGACTCCACCCCATTCCAGTGCAAGCTACCGATGCTGCCGGCATTCCGGCTCAGGCCGTTGAAGCAATCAGCTTTGCACTGCTGGCACGTCAGACCCTGATGGGTTCAGCCAATACATGCGCTGCTGTCACCGGTGCCACACACGATGTCTGCGGTGGCCAAATCACTCCGGGCAACAACTGGCAGGCTTTGCTGCAGCATATCCCGACATGGATCCGCTAACCCACGCCGTTTCAGGTATCGCTCTGGCGCGAGCCTTTCCAAAACAGCATTTAACCGGCAAGCAAATAGCCATCCTCGCGCTGCTCAGTATGGCTCCGGATCTCGATATTATACTGCGCCTGTGGTCGGACGTGTTGTATTTGCAGTACCATCGTGGACTGACCCACTCGCTATTGATGTTGCCGTTGTGGAGCTGGCTTATTTTTTCGCTACTGCGGCGCAAGCAGCAAACCGGGATGCCCGCCTATCTGATCGGCCTGGCATTATTGATGCATATCCTGCTCGATCTGATCACCACATTCGGCACCATGATTTTGGCACCGCTATCCAACTGGCGTGCCAGCCTCGATTTGGTGTTTATCATTGACCCGTTGTTCAGCGCCTGTCTGCTCATCCCACTGCTGGTGAGCCTGCTGCCACGCGCCCAAGCTTATGTCCGTCAGCTCGGTATGCTGAGCCTTGGCCTGATGTTCGGCTATCTGGCGCTCAGCTATTATTACCAACAACAGGCTATTGCTCTCGCCAAATCGGCTCAACCCAACGCCGAAGTTTACCACGCTCTACCGCTGGCATTCTCACCCTTTAACTGGCAGCTGATTGCCCAGTATCCCGATCATTATGTCCGCGCTGGAGTCCAGCTTCAGCCCAGCTACCTGAGCCTCGCCCCCTTGTTCAGTCAGTCCTTTATCAATCGCGTCAATTCCAGTCGCATGAGCACTTCCGGTCACATCGACTGGCAGAGTCTGCCGATCATGCACAGTGTGAAGGATATAAACGCATTACCCGGCACAGCGTTTTATGAATGGTTTGCGAGCTATCCGGTACTGCTCCAACGCGATAATCAGCACATCATCTTCGGGGATCTGGCTTTTGGCGGTGGTGCGGATGGAGTCGCGCCCGCGTTTGAATTACAGATTGATCTCACCGCCGCAGATCAGCCGCGCGCCTGGCTGATCTGGCACGATAATCGGAAAACCGAACTGAAATAGCACCATGCAAAACAGGGTGATCGTATTAAAACAATCAGCCTGACGCTAAGTGCTGGTTGATGCCTCCGGCAGTGAATGCTGAGCGTTTCTATGCTGTAATCTCTCTGGTTTTTTCTAAGCCGGGTAGGTCGATTTGTTACTGGCAATATTTCTGCTTTGCATTGGCCGCTGTTGGCAATATCTTGCAGACTATTAAGCTCGAGATTATGCTCGACTTTAATTTATCGAAGGGAGGATGAATATCATGCGCAGAGTTGTGCTTAGAATAGGGATGATGGCATCATTGGTGTTTATATCAGGTTGTGCGACGTTTTTGGGTGAAGATCCTGCAACAGCAGAAGCTCGACAGCAGACGGAGTTTGCAGAGCAGGCCAAATATGATCAGCTGCAAATGGAAGCAGAACGCTTGAGATCGGAAATTGATGTTCAAAAGATGGAATTGGAAAATTTGTAAACAGGGGAACAAGCAGACACAACTGCCCAGCGCACCTGCGCCAAGGGTTAGGCATTGCACTGTTCTATTGAGGATAAACTAATGTATAGGATTACGAGCTTACTCTTACTTTTGTTGACCACTGCTTGCGTCAGTATTCTGGGGGAACCTCCAGCGCGCGCTACAGCAGGCTATGCACAACCCAATTCTCCGGCTCTGATTGATGATGAGGAAGAGCTGCGCAAGACGCTGATTGCACTGCGCAAACAGGATAAGATTGAGCAGGCAAAGCGCATCGAACATAGTGCGCTTGTCTTGGAAATAGCCGCAGAAAAACAGCGATTAAAGAAGAAGGCTGATGCGGTTCTGAATTGTGCGCATGTCGAGACAGGGGAAAAACTGTGGCAGCGTGTGGCGTTCAAATCGGGGCGCACTGCGGTGGATAAGAGTTTGGCGAAAAGCTTGACCGATACTGCCGGTAAATATCTGGCTGCTCCCTGTTTGAGAAAGATAGTGGTGCGTGGGTTTTGTGATGGGGAACCGATCGGCGGTTATGGTGGCAAGCATCAATCCAGACATGGCTTTAAAAGTCAGCTCGCTTTGAGTAAAGCGCGCGCACAAGCGGTTGCTGATGTGTTGGTCGATGCCGGCATCAAACGTAACATGATCCAAGTGGAAGCCTTTGGTGCGGGTCATTTTATCGCCAGCAATGCAACGGCGGCTGGGCGCAATAAAAACCGTCGGGTGGATGTGTTTCTGGTGGGGCATGCGATTCAATAGCTGATGATGTTTACGATGGATTAAAAAACGCCCCTGCATTACAGGGGCGTTTTTTTTTGCTAACATGACCCATGCAAAAAATATGTTTGATTCAGACCAGCGTTGCTTCGTTGTCGGAGGCGAAACGTTTTAGCAATGCGATGATACAGTCGCGGCTGTGTGCTTGTGTACAGATTACCGGCTCTGGCCTTTCGATCTACCGTTGGCAGGGAGAGATTGAGCAGACGGAAGAATATTATCTGAGCATCAAAACAAGCCTGGCCAAGAAGGATTCGGTGGTGGCGTGGTTGCAACAGCATCATGCGTATGATTTGCCGGAAATCACCTGGCTGCTGTGTGAGAGTGATGAAGTCTATGCCGATTGGGTTCATGCTGCAGTGGTGCAAACATAGATTTTGAAGCCCAGTGAACGTCTGATGAGCAGTGGCTCAGCAGCTTTAATCGGATTGCAGTATGGTGGATTGAACCGCATTTTGTTCCTTGTCGATATCGAAGCTGCGCTTGTGCCTTGAATTTGTTTGCTGAACGTGATTCAATATCAACCATGTCTGAAACTCCACAACAAGCTTTTGAAGAACGTATCCATGCGCTTAGTGAACACCTGTCGGTGATTCGTCGCAATATGGAAAAAACTATTGCCGATAATCACCGCATGCGTGAGGTGGTGCGTATTGCCGAAAGCGAATTGCGCAAACGCCGAGATCAGGTGCAACACCTGGAGAGCGAGTTGGAAGGTTTGCAAAATGGTCGTTTGGAAGCCAAAGCCCGGGTTGAACATGCCATGGAACAGCTCGATGGCTTGATCTCTGAACAGGGAGAAACATCATGAGTAAGCCTGTTGAAATTACCTTGATGGGGCGCAATTTCTCTATTTTAACCGATGAAGATCCAGAGCAGGTATTGGCCGCATCGGACTTGGTACAAAAAAATATTGATGAGCTGCGCGAGATGGGTGCATCGGTCGGATCCGATCGTCTGCTGACATTGGTGGCCTTGAATCTGGCGGGTGAACTGTTGAAAAAAAATGCATCCAGTATCGATGGCCTGGAAGGCTTGATCTCTGAATTTGATCGTGTAGTATTACAGGCAGAAGGTTTAGCGAAAGCGCCCCTGCGTTGATCGAATGGCAAACATGTCGTCTGAGCCGATACTTGTCGAATGGGAGCTTACCTACCTTGGCTGTTGTGCGTCCCCTTATCGGGATACCTGATGCTGAGGTGCGGCACCCACCTCTTGTTAGAGGGTTCGACGACAATTTGCCAAAACGCCAGTGCGGGGGCGTCCTTGTTATGAGCGCCTTTTCTGATTATTTTATTTTACTCATCCCATCCCATCCATGAAAAGTAAAACACAGTTGCGAGCCTTTGGGCTTAAGCAGCGAAAAGAACTCTCTGAACACCAGCATCAGGCATTTTCACAGGCTATCATGATGGCGCTGTTTGAACATTTGTCTGCGATGAATATTGAATCGGTCTTGAGCTATCGTTCGATGGCATCGGAGGTGGCGACAGATGCCGTATTGCGCCATGCTGATCTTTGTGTGTTTACGCCTGTGGTGCAAGGCGATGCGAGCATGCTCTGGCGTGAGCTGGGGGCGGATACGGGCTGGCTGCCGGGTGCATTTGATGTGCTGGAACCGGATCGTGGCGATGCGTGGATGGCGGGGCAAACGGCTAGTGTATTATTATGTCCGTTGACGGCCTTTGACCGGCAGGGTAATCGTCTGGGCATGGGTAAAGGTTATTTTGACCGCTGGTTATCGCGATACCATCAGCATGTTGAACAGGTGATCGGCTTGGCCTTTTCATGTCAGGAGGTCGCAGAGGTGCCGGCTGAGCGTCATGATATGGCGATGGATTATGTTATTACGGAAAACGAGGTCATTGCATGTACGAGTCATTAACCGAGAGCATGAAAATATTGGTCATTGGTGACGTGCTGGGTCAAGCCGGTCGCCGTGCATTGAAAGAGCATTTGCCCGGTTTGATTGATATGCATCAGGTCGATTTTGTAGTGGCCAACGGTGAGAATCTGGCACACGGTTTTGGCATTACAGAAAAAGTGGCCGCTGAGCTGTTCGAGCTGGGTGTGAATGTGCTGACCAATGGTAATCACTGCTGGGATCAGCGTAGTTTTCTTGAACACATCGATGAGGATGATCGTTATGTGCGCCCGATGAATTTTTCTGAGTTTGCGCCGGGGCGCGGTTGGACGGTGCAAGTGACTGCGACGGGGCTGAAGGTGGCGGTGATCAATGTCATAGGGCAGGTATTTATGGGCTCATGGGATTGCCCGTTTGCAGCGGTTGATCAGGCCATGGCGGAGATTCCGGATGATGTCAGCGCGGTGCTGGTGGATATGCATGCCGAAGCTACCAGTGAAAAAATGGGTATGGGCTGGTATATGGATGGTCGCGCCTCATTTGTGTATGGCACGCATACCCATGTGCCGACTTGCGATGAAATTATTCATGCCTCAGGCACGGCCTATCAGTCGGATATTGGCATGACTGGATCGTACCAATCGATTATTGGCATGAAGGTCGAGGGCGCATTGCGGCGTATGGTGCAGCGTTTGCCGCAGCGTTTTGAGGCGGTTGAACGTGGCGCGACCATTTTCGCGACTTTGGTGACGATTGATCCGGTGACACGCATGGCAATAGCCATCGAGCGAATTCATATTCCACCCTCGTAAAGGCATTGCGTTTGCAGCATATCATTGCCAAGCTTGGGCAAGCAAGGAAATGCAGCTATGTGTGTCCGAGAGGTGAAATGACAGCAGATCAAGGTGTGCAAGATGTATCATTCCCCCAGTGTGAAAGTGCTGATGTGGGTAAGCTGCACCTGAAATTCAATTGTAGTAGTGATTGTATTGCTATCTTGCGTTCGATTGTTGCGGTGATGGCTGCTCGAGGCGGCATGGACAAGATGCGCAGCAATCGGGTTTGCATCGCGGTGGATGAATTGTTTGCCAATATCCTGGCGCATGCCTATGGCGGTAAAGCCGGACGATTGGATTTCGAGACTTGTATTGATGTTTGTGATCAAGGTGGCTACGAACTGAGTTTTGATTTTCGCGATTATGCTTCTGTGGGCTGGTTGGGCAGTGTTAAAGAGGCAGCCTCCAAGGTGACGGATGTTGAAAATCTATGTCCGGGTGGGTTGGGCTTGAAGTTGATTTATTCGGTGTCTGATCGTTGTGAACATGAGGTATTGAGCGATGGCAATCGCTGGCGTTTAATCTTTCATCTGAATGAAACGGATCGTAATACATGCATAGAGGCGAGCAGGGGAGAGGGTTGATGGATACACAGCTTAAATTTGAACGGCAAGATGGTGATGAAAATCATGTGAGGTTGAGGGTACACGGCGATGTGACGATCCATACTTCGCCACGCATGCGGGAACAATTAAAACCTTTGTTTACGGCTGCAATGAAAGAAATTCGTGTCGATTTGGGCGGTGTGGATTTCATGGATTCATCCGGTATTGCGACGCTGGTGGAGGGTCTGCAATGGTCGAGGTTGACCGGTGGCCGTTTTGTTTTATTGGGATTGAGAGACAATGTGGGTGATGTTTTTGCGTTGGCCAAGCTTGATACTGTGTTTGAAATTGAAGATGCCAGTAATGAGGAAAGCTCTGCGTGAGTTATAACGATCTGCGCGACTTTGTTGCTGATCTGGAGCGTCGTGGTTTATTAAAACGCATTCGCACTGAAATCAGTAGTTGTTTGGAAATTACCGAGATTTCTGATCGTGTGTTGCGTCAGGCCGGCCCCGCCCTGTTGTTTGAAAATGTCGTTGATGGGCAGGGTCGCAAAAGCACCATGCCGGTATTAACCAATCTGTTTGGTACGGCCGAGCGTATTGCTTTGGGTATGGGGCGAGAGTCCGCCGATGAGCTGCGCAGTATTGGTGAATTGCTAGCCTATTTGAAAGAGCCTGAACCGCCGAAGGGTCTGAAAGATGCCTGGTCGAAGTTTCCGATTCTGAAAAAAGTCATGCATATGCAGCCGAAGACAGTGAAAAAGGCGGCCTGGCATGATGTGGTGCTGCATGGTGATGATGTGGATTTGAGCAGACTCCCCATTCAAACCTGTTGGCCGGATGATGTTGCGCCCTTATTGACCTGGGGTTTGGTGGTGACGCGCGGGCCGAACAAGGAACGCCAGAATATGGGCATTTATCGCCAGCAACCGATTGCCAAAAATAAATTAATTATGCGCTGGCTTAAACACCGTGGTGGCGCACAAGATCACCGTGAAGCGAAGCTGGCAGGCGCTGAACGGTTCGCTTGTGCTGTTGTGATTGGAGCCGATCCTGCGACGATTCTAGCCGCAGTTACCCCGATTCCGGACACCTTATCCGAATATCAGTTTGCCGGCCTGTTGCGTGGTAAAAAGACGGTTCTGGCCGATTGTTTGAGTGTGCCCCTGCAGGCTCCTGCTTCAGCAGAAATCGTGCTCGAAGGTTATGTGTCGCTGGATGAATACGCTGAAGAAGGGCCTTATGGCGATCACACCGGCTATTATAATGAAACAGAGCAGTTTCCGGTTTTTACTGTTGAAACGATGTGCATGCGTAGTGATGCCATGTACCACTCCACGCATACCGGCAAACCGCCGGATGAGCCGGCCATACTGGGTTTGGCCTTTAACGAAGTGTTTGTACCGATTTTAAGAAAACAGTTTCCCGAGATTGTGGATTTTTATCTACCCATGGAAGGCTGTTCGTATCGTGTGGCCGTGGTGTCGATCAATAAGGCGTATGCCGGACACGCCAAGCGGGTGATGTTTGGTATCTGGTCGTATTTGCGCCAGTTTATGTATACCAAATTTATCATTGTGGTGGATGCAGACATCGATTGCCGTGACTGGAAAGAAGTGATTTGGGCGATTTCTACACGCTGTGATCCGGTGCGTGATTTCACCATGGCTGAGAATACCCCTATTGATTATCTTGATTTTGCATCGCCGGTAGCAGGTTTGGGTTCAAAAGTGGGCATTGATGCGACCAACAAGTGGGCGGGTGAAACGGTGCGCGAATGGGGTAGTCCGATTGAAATGGATCAGGCGGTCAAAGATCGGGTTGATGCCCTGTGGTCTGATCTTGATCTTGAATAACGCATTAAAACTGTGACGTGATGTTAGCTAGACTGCGTATGCCATTGTTGTTGGTGATTCTGCTGGCTGTTGCAGGTGCGTTCTATTTGCTGTTTTCCACCCCGGATTATGGTGATATCAATGCCGATGGTCTGAAGCTGGGGAAAGCCGCTTATCAGCAGGGTGAGTTTGATGATGCGGTCAAATGGTTCCGTTTGGCGGCCAAGAAAGGGGATAAACAGGCACAGTATTTATTTGCCATGCTCTACCGCAATGGTGAGGGCGTGGCTCGGGACGATGCGCAGGCTGTACTCTGGTTAAAATTGGCGGCGGCGCAAAATCAATCCGAAGCACAATATCAGTTGGCCACTATGCTGGAAAATGCTCGAGGCATGCATACTGCGGATCTGAAAACTGCGCTGGTTTGGTATAAAAAATCTGCCGAAGCTGATAACAAAGCCGCCCAACTGCGTATGGCCGTGTTGTTGAGTCAGGGGCGCGGGGTGGCGAAAAACGATGTCCAGGCTTTAGCTTGGGCGATTAAGGCGGCCAGTACAAACAGTATGTCCGCCACCTCCTATCTGCAGCGTTTGTTGAATCGAATGACTGCAAAAGCTGCAGCAGGTGATGCGCTCGCACAGTTTGTACTGGCACGCATGTATCAGCACGGCGACGGACTGAATGCGGACAGCAAAAAAGCCGAGCAGTGGTTGCAGCAGAGTGCAGTCAACGGCAATGCCAAAGCCCAATATCATCTGGCGGAACTGTTGATGCAACGCAGTTTATTGGTTCCAACAAAATCATTAAAACTGCAGCAACAAGCCGCCGCCTCGTATCTCAAAGCAGCCGAGCAAGGTGATATGCAGGCTGCTGCAAAAATCGCTGTGCTGTATGCGCTGGGTCAAGGGGTGAGTAGCGATAGAAGCCAAGCCATGCAATGGCTGCAGAAAGCGGCAGCAAGTGGTTTAGCTGTCGCACAACGCAATCTTGCGATCTTGGCTGCTGAGGCCAAGGACGATGACACGGCCTTGGCATGGTTCAGTAAAGCGGCAGAGCAGGGTGATGCGGTGGCACAAAACAATTTAGCGGTGATGTATGCGCTTGGGTCTGGTGTGCCGGCCAATATCGCGGTGGCAGTGGAGTGGCTGAAGGCTGCCGCTGAGCATGATGCTAAGGCGCAATATAATCTTGCTCTGATGTATTTGCGGGGCATCGGCATGATTCAGGATGAAGAGGCTGCGGTGGCATGGTTGCAGAAAGCCCAGGATGTGGGTAGTCGTGAGAGTATGGATAAGGATGGCGTGGCAGCGCATCTGAAGGCAAAGCTGTTGCTCGGTGTGTTGTATGATTTAGGCAACGGCGTTGTGCCGAGCGAGGATGATGCGACATCGTGGTATCAACAGGCTCGTGATTTAGGCAGTGCGGATGCGTTGTATAATTTGGCGACGCTGTATTACCGCCATTTGAAATTTAACAAGGCATTTGATTTGTTTATGCAGGCGGCCAAAGCGGGTGATGCGGAAGCACAGAACACGATTGCTTCGATGTATCAGCAAGCTCAGGGCAGTGCGGTTGATCTCAAGCAGTCGAATTATTGGTATCGACAAGCTGCTGAACAGGGTTATACGCGGGCACAATTTAATTTGGCGAATCTGTACCGAAAAGGCGAAGGCATAGAGCAGCAGGATGGGCAGGCTGTGCGCTGGTATCGTGAGGCTGCCAAACAAGGTTTCGGGCCGGCTCAAAATACACTGGCTTATATGTATGCACTCGGGCGCGGAGTGGTGCGTGATCGGGCACAAGCGCGGCTTTGGTTTAGCAAAGCGGCAAAGCAGGGGTTGAACATTGCGCAGCAGAATTTAAGTGTATTGAAGCAGAAAAAGAACAGTTTTACGCTTACCAGTCGGGCAGTCGATGTGCAGATGCGAGCCGGTATTTTGCATGAAAAGCCACTCAATCTGGCGCAGCGGTTGTTATCCTACCATTCACCTCGGCTGTATTAGCCTCAGATCTAGGTGAGATTCATTTGTATACCGTAGCTGCTAAGCCTCGCTGATCATGGCGTACAGATTTACCATGCCGGGTGCTTTTGTACGTTGAAGTTTCATGCTTTTCAAGCCTAAGCCGCGTTCGGCTAGCGCGTGAATGAAGCGCAGCGCAGCATCGTAAGGAACCGCTTTCATGCGCAACATCAACTGCTGTTGCTGCGTGTTCGGCGAGGATTGCGGTTTGATGCGCGCAATGAAGCGTCGGACGCTTGTTTGGCGTGCTAGCCGCTCGACGGTAGTGAGCAGGCTTTCCGCACTGTTGGCTGATTCCGACACTGTGCCATGTTTTTTTAAATAACTGGCCAGGCGATCTGCTTCTGCCGCTTTGCTTTGCACGATGCGCAATTCCTTGTGCAATGCCTGCTGCGTATCGTGCAGCGGTAATATGATGCCGAAGATCATAATCATCACTGGCAATACGATAGCTGCGAGCAGCACGATCATTTGCTCACGGCTCTCCAGTTGCTGGTAACGCGGCAAGATCTGCTGTTGAATTGATTGTTTGAGATCGCGAAGCGAGCTTTCCACGTATTTCATCATGGCCAGAGCATTTTAAAACGGACTTGGTTTTGACTCAGATCCGTATCTTGAATTTTAATATCCAGACCGCTTTTTTGTTGCAGCGCTTTTAGCAAACGGTTCATGCTTTGCAAATCGCCAGTTTGGCCGGTCATGCTCATGATACCCTGCTGAAAGGAGATTGAGTTGATTGTCCACGGCGTTTGTCGATAAACCGCATTGATGCTCTCGATATGATGCAACCATTGCGCAGCAAGCTTGCGATTACTTGAGCCTGCGGCGTATGTGTCGCCACCGGCGGCTTTGCGCAATTGTGCCAGCGCATCGATCATGACACTTTCATTGGGCAGCCCCGAATGAAAAGCCTGAGTGATAGCCTGTTGCTGCGTTACGATTGCCGTTTGCAGTTGATGGTTTTGCCACGCCATATTGGCTGACCAGAGCAGCATCAGTATCGCTGCCCATGCCATGCTGCGATACCATGCTTTGAGTTGGCTGAGATGAGAGCCTGAACGCCAGCGGCCATGACGGAAGTTTAAGCTGCTTGACGTGGTGAGGGCGGCCATGCCTGATGCGCTGGCTGCATCGATGGTGGCATCAGCTCTGGACGGCAAGGCATCGGCATCACACAGATGGCCTTGCCAGTTTAGCAGTTGCAAGGCGGCATGCAGATCCGGAGACAATCGGCCGATGGCAATCGCATGTTCAGCTTGCCAGCCCATGCTGAGTAATGATCGTTTGATATCCTCCACCAGAGAAGCGGGAGGAGTGCTTGCCTCGGCCCAGTTTAAGCGGCGCATGGCGCGCCAAAAGCCGGGGGCATTGTTTGCTTCGGAGGCGTGCCAAAGGCCAAAAAAGATACCGCTGCTGTCTGTGTCAAACACAGCCAGATCAGCCTTGGATGGATTGATCTCGGGATGATCGTTCACGCTGAGTTGGTCGTGCTGGTCGTTCAGATTATTCAGGCGCAGCCAGATGTCGGAAGTAATGTAGTGTGCATGTTGCCAGTTTGGGTGCTCTGCAATCTGCTGATGCAAGGATTCGGGCAAGCCGAGCATGATGCCGGCTACACCATCATCATATTTGGCTGCTTGCCAGGCCAGCCACCATGATTCACTGCTTTCAGACGTATGCTCTTCGAGCTCTTGCGCCAGAATATCCTGATCTATGAATTTGGGATTGGAGAATGGCAAATGAAATGTGCGACTCAGCAATTGCTCAGCTGGCAATAGCAGTGTCTGCACGATGGCTGCATCGGGCAGGATGGGTAATGTCTGTCCGTCTTCGACAGCTAAATTCAGCATGTTTTGATTGCCATCGATGGCTTGCCATTGCTGGCAATCAAAAAAGACGTGCAGTGCAGTGCTTGATGGTGTTGTCATCATATGGCTGTCATGGGATGCGTCTCATGGGGTTATTGCAATGCAAGAGGCGAATCGTTGTTCATGGCCGCTGATGTGGTGCTGGCCGCAAGACGTTGGCTGCGCTGCAAGGATAACAAGGTGATTTTACCCGCTTGACGCTGTAACATGAATGTCTCCCTTAAATTCGCCCTGCCAAAGCTGGCTTGGGTTCGTACCATAAAGATATCACTGGCAACGCTCAAGTATGTTTGTTTGATGCTTGCCGCCCATGGCTTATTTTGCAGTGCCTGTTGCACGCTTTCAAAGGGGCGCTCGCTGATCAATACTTCAGCATCGCTTTGATTCATGTCGGGTGTCAACGCCATGAGTACTTGCGCCGATGCAGTATTGATATTGATGCTTGAGATGCCGTTGGCCGGCACATCGCGCACAATCGTGTAACGGCTCAGTCGGGCGATTATTTTCGCATTAAAACCACGCACCAGCAATAGCTCATTCCAGCTATCCAGACGAGCGTTTTTAATGTGATAATCGCGGCTAAAATAGCTGGAATCTTCTGCGCCAGCACTACCATGAACCTGGTCATCAAGATCCATCCAATCGATCAAGGCATCGACAAGCCCTGCATCCAACTCCAGTTGAGTGAACAGTGTTTTGACGTATTTCTCGAATGTTGCATTGAACTTACCCTTGTTATCAACCAGATCATTGAGGTTTAAAAAGCGGTTGGCATCCATGATTGAGGCTTGTACTACACCGTCATCAATAGGAAAGGGGCTGGCTTGTTGCGCCCATAGTTCATCCAGATCATCGCTTTGTGATTCCGCACTATCGTCTTTTAATATCTTGCTGGCTAAAACGAATGCCGATTGGCTGGCTTGCTCGGCGCGCAAGGCATTATCACTGTTTTCAGCCCGGCGCAGGGCGATGTTATCCCCGTATAAGGCATTGATCGCCCATGTGCTGATCAGTGCCACCAGCCCTAGCACAATGATCAGTGCTGCACCGCGTTGCTGATTATGGGGGGGGGGGAGCGTGATCGCTTGAACAGGAATCATCATAACACCTGCTCGGGAAAAACGGCCATCAACCATTGGCGCTGACTACCAATGGAACCACTATCATCGACCTGCAAGTGTACATCGACGGCTTTTGGCCAGCGGAATGACTGGGCATCAAAATTCCAGTCCTGCCGGTGGTTACCATCACGGTCCCATATTTCCACGACCCAGGAATGGATTTTACCAAAATCCCAACGTATCGGTTTTATGTTTCCACGCGCCAATAACAAGCGTGAATCGCGCATCAGGTGATTATTATCTTCATCAATATAATAATGCACTTGAGAAATACTTTGCGTGCCTGGCAATTGCACCAGCAGCCAAAGTTGATCGAACTCCACATCACCACGGTTATCGTTTTGAATACGGATAGGTACGGTTTGATTCGCCGCTGTCTGGTTGGCACTCTTGTTGAGCGTTTTGCCCGGTGCCGCACTCAAATAGCGCATGTCCTGACGCAGTGTTTTACCTACCCAGCCGGATTTCTCCTGCTGCAAGCGCACCTGACTCAGTGTCTCGAATCCTGCGCCTGCGATATCGAGTGCGCTGTAGGATAGTGCCGAAATCAGTGCGAATACGGTCAGTGCCATTAACACCTCAATCAGGGTGAATCCTTGTTCGTTCTTCCGTTGTTGAGGGCGATTATCTGTCATGGTGCAACATTCCGGTAAAGAAACAATACAACCTCGGGTTCATCCGGAGCCTGAATGCTGACATTCAAACGTACAAAACCGGGCATCATGGTTTGTTCCGTCCAGCTGCGCCATTGCAACTGGATATCGGCGATTTCGATGCTGCCGCTCTGCTCGTCCTGCGAGGTTGAGGGATTGAGGGATAATTCGGTCAATTTGTTTTGTGCCTGTTCCATGGCCAGATCATGCATGGACAAGGTGCGCTGAATGTCTGCTGAGGTGCCGAGGCTGGTCATCAAGGTTACCAGTGCGGTGGCTGCAATCATCAAGGCAACGAGGGCTTCGATGAGTGTGAAGCCAGCCTGGTGTTTCATTTTACATCCTTGAGCAGGTGAATGCCACCGGGTCCAGGTCCTACTTGAATCTGGAGTTGCTGGTTGTCTGCTTTGCGAAGCAGGATGATTTCGGCGATTTGGCGGATGCCTTCTGCAGGCAAGAGCAGGTGCGCCAGTATCGGCTCGACATCATCGTTTGCGCTCTGCTCCGGCTGTTCGGATAAGGGTAGCTGTGGTCGGATGCGTTGAAAACGAATGCCTTCGGCCAGTTTATAAGGCTGGTACGGAGGTTGATCAAATGCTGTCCATTCACCCTTGGTATTGAGCGATTGAAAGGCATAACTATGGGCGCGAAATGAGATGCGTAAGCTTTGAGATGACAGTGCAGCTTCATCTTGTGCCAATCGTAATGTTTGCATCAAACGCTGCCCTTCATCATCGAGCGATGCAGACAACGCGGAAAAGAATGAGGGCGCAACCATCATGGTGGTTAGCGATAGAATCACGATGACCATGAGAATTTCCAGCAGCGTAAAGCCTGATTCAGGCTTTACTCTTGCCGTTTGATTGCAATCGTTCGCGAACTCAGGGTTCATGCAAGCCTGCATGCAGCGTTATTATTGCCAGTTGCCGATATCGGCATCCATGCCACTGCCGCCTGCCTGACCGTCAATTCCATAGGACAGAATATCAAAATCACCATGCACACCGGGTGAGAGATAGATATAAGCATTGCCCCACGGGTCTTTCGGAATGGCATCGAGATAACGTTTGCCACTCTTGCCTGCGGTGGCCAGCACTTGCAGGCCTTGGCCGGAATTCGGATAGCTGCCATGCTGCAAGCGATACAGCTTCAAGGCTTGGCCGATATTTTTCATCTGCACTTTTGTGCTTTCAACCTTGGCTTCGTCGGCTCGTTCGAGAAAACGGGGCGCAACCAATGCCGCCAGTACGCCGATAATGACCAGCACGACCATAATCTCCAACAGCGTAAAACCTTGCTGGTGGAGTTTTGAGGGTGTTTGCATTGCATGGGCTTGCTTTGAATGTGGGCGTTTTGAAGGGCATTGTTTTGAACCTTTCATGGCTGTGTATGTCATGGGTCACCTGTGTTGTGTTGCGGTTTTATGTGTCTTGCGACAGTGTTATTCGCGTTTGTTTTTTAGTATTTATTGTTCGGGCTAGTTTAGCGCATATTCAGCCAAAATGCATTGCGGTCAAGCGGGTCATGCAAACGCAACACACCATCGACGATC
>CAYOTF010000048.1:0-16081 GCA_964406805.1 uncultured Zetaproteobacteria bacterium
GCACCAGCACATCGAGTTTCACCACATCATCTTCCGAAAAATCGGACAACTCATAATCCATCGAAGCATAACCGCGCGACACCGATTTCAAACGGTCATAAAAATCGATTACCATCTCCGCCAATGGCAAACGGTAGGTCAACATCACCCGACCTTCACCAATAAATTTCATATCCTGCTGCATACCACGGCGTTCCTGACACAGCTTCATCAACGCGCCCACGAATTCTTCCGGCATAAAGATATTGGCCAGCACCATTGGCTCTTCAATGCGATCAATCTCCTGCGGATCAGGAAATTCACTCGGATTGGAAATTTCAATCGTTTCGCCATCGGACTTATGAATGCGATAAATGACGCTCGGTGCAGTCGTGATCAAATCGAGATTGTATTCACGCTCCAATCGTTCCTGCACAATTTCCATGTGCAACATGCCCAGGAATCCACAACGGAACCCCAAACCCAGTGCCGTTGAATTCTCCGCTTCAAAGGTAAAAGCCGGATCATTCATATTCAGCTTTTCCAGCGAATCACGCAGATCATTATAATCAGCGGAATCGACCGGATAGAGGCCGGAAAATACCATCGCCTTGGGCTCACGGTAACCGGGCAAGGGATCCACCGAAGCGTTTTTCAATGTCGTCACCGTATCGCCGACCTTCAAGTCGGCTAGATTCTTGATACCTCCCGTCAAATAACCCACCGCACCTGAAGCGAGCTGTGGCGTTGAAAACGGCTTGGGTACAAAGTAACCCACATCCTGCACCTCATAACTGGCTGCAGTCGGCATGGACATCAAACGAATCCTATCGCCTTTTTTGAGCACACCATCCACCACGCGCACCAGCGCCATCGCGCCGACATAAGCATCAAACCACGAATCCACCACCAGTGCCCTGAGTGGTTGATCATCACGATTTTTCGGTGGTGGTACATGTTTTACAATCGCTTCCAGCACATCGTTAATACCCACGCCGGTCTTGGCCGATACCGGAATGGCATACGATGCATCGAGGCCAATCACATCCTCAATCTGGCGTTTGGCTTCTTCAATATCGGCATTCGGCAGATCGATTTTATTGATCACCGGAATAATCTCCAGATCGTTATCCATGGCCAGATAGACATTGGCCAGGGTCTGTGCTTCTACACCCTGGGCGGCATCGACAATCAATAACGCTCCCTCACAGGCCTGCAGGGAGCGCGATACTTCATAGGTGAAATCCACATGACCGGGCGTGTCGATAAGATTCAACTGATACGTCTCACCATCCTTGGCGGTATAGTTCAAGGTGGCGGTTTGCGACTTGATGGTAATGCCACGTTCTTGCTCCAGCTCCATCGAATCAAGCACCTGATTGGTTTTCATCTCGCGCTCGGACAAAGTGCCCGTCACTTCAATCAGGCGATCAGCCAGGGTGGATTTGCCATGGTCAATATGGGCAATAATAGAAAAATTGCGTATATGGGATTGTTTTATCGTAGTCATTGGGTCGGCAGTGTAGCGATGCCCTGTGAACAGCGCCATAGAACAATAAAATAGAGTATATTCGCTTTATGCATGCTGGCTTGATAATGTTGCCCTTCCGCTGGATTCATAAAACGAACAAGGATGGGCAATGGCACACACATTATCTGCACTAAAAAAGCTACCCTTGTTTAGCGAACTTGCCCTGGTTGTTCTCCTAGCCTCGATGGTCGCCGGATGGTTATTACCACAGACAGAAACGCTGCCATCAAACATCATCAATACGATCACAACTACAAGCGATGCCTTGCCGGACTTAAATACGCTGCTTGATGCAACACTGTTTGGTCAAGCGCCTCAAGCAGCAAAAGCCATTGCCCCAGCGGCACAACCCAAACGAGCCATCGTGTTGTCGCCATTAACGCTTAAACTGCTCGGCACAGTCGTGGCAGGTGATCATTCCGCAGCCATTATTGCCCTCAAAGCAAACGGCAAACAAGCTGCTTTTTTTATTGGTGATCACATTCAAGCCGGTGTTGTACTCAAAACAGTGGAAGCAAATGCTATCGTCGTTGATCACAATGGTCGCATGGAGCGCATATCACTCGAACAGGGTAAAAAAATTATTTCAACCGCCATGCCTCAAGTCAATTTAACAGCCACACGCCCCGCCATCAGGCCATCCACCGCCCAACCAACACCACCACAGCGCATAAACAAACAGATGAACCGGAAACATCTACAGCAACAACTGCAAAACATCCCTGCCTTGTTATCACAAGCACTCGCCAAACCTCATTTCAACAATGGAAAAATGGATGGGTTCATGATCTCCAGCATTGTCCCCGGTTCACTTTATGCACAAGCCGGCTTGAAAAATGGTGATATTATCATGGCAATTAACGGTCAAAAAATCACCAACGCAGGACAAGCCATGACGATTTACACACAATTAAAAAACGCCGCATCGCTGGATCTGCAATTGATGCGCGCTTCCAGCATACAGACCATTCACTTTGATATCCGCTGATTGCCATCCACGCATTGATAGCCACTAAACAAACACCCAAAAAAAACCTATGACTGTATCCCAAACCACGTACCCGCATGCATCTCGCTGGCAGGTGTCGATCGTATTCATGCTCGCATTCGTCGTGTTTATCGGCCTGCGCTGGCAACCCGAAGCATGGATCGAGTCTCAGCTGCAACAGCAGGCCAAACAGCATGGCACCACCCTCACATTCAACCATTTGCAACTCCATGGATTCACACTACAAGCTGAGCAGGTTTCCATTCAAACAGTTCAATCACCAATCCCCATCATATTGAATACATTGCAGATATCGCCGGACTGGTCTTCCTTATTCGGCGGCAATATTGGTGCCGAAATCCATGCGCAATGGCAAGCTCAAGATATTCAGGCCACCATCATCAAACGAACTGATAACAAACGAGCTGATAACAAACAGACTGATCAAATCATATTACAAGATATATTGGCCAACATCGATGCCACGAAGCTGCAGGACGTATTGGATAAGAGCATGCCTTTACCGCTTAAAATCTACGGCCAACTGCAACTGTCCGGTGCCATCGCGTTCGATGTAAATGCCCGCCCATTGCAAGGAAAGATCAATCTATTATGGAACACCGCAGGCATTGATTTTTCCGCCTCACGCATCGCTTTGGGAAATTATAAACTGGTATTGCAAAGCGCTCAGGCAAAGGATCAGGTAAACAATCAGACAGGCGCGCTGTGGCAGTGGAATATCGATGGCGGCAATGCATTAATGCTGGCAGGCAAAGGTAATATCGACACATCGGCACAATATCCTCAAGCATGGCGTTTAAATGGGCTGATTCGCATCGAAGCGAGTCACAAAGCCACCAGTCTTGCCAGCTTACTGGGCAACAAAGCAAACGAATTTCGTTTATCCGGCAGTATCATTCACCCACAGATGCAGCCTTTCTAAGCATAAACGCTTCCTTTCCGGACTACGATACTTAGGCTCACGCCATGCCTGTCATTTTCAGATGGATCTTTTCCGGTTGCATGAGCCGCTCACTGTTCACCATGACCGTACTGCTATCCATTTATGTAATTATTGAATCGTTCGACAAAGCCCGTCACCTTGGTCATGGCTTTAGCAGCAATTTAATGATCGAATACATAATATTGAAAATCCCCTTCATGCTTTCCGAGTTCATGCCAATCATTGTGCTTGTCGGTGCCAGTGTTTATCTCATTGAACTGTCCCGACATCATGAAGTGGTTGCTGTTCGAGCCGCAGGCTTGGGTATCAACAAATTGCTCACCCCCTTGCTGCTGGTGGCAACACTTGCAGCCCTGCTCAGCTTCGCCATCGGTGAATGGGTCACTCCAACCACCAACAAACGTTTGGATACCATCGAGCGCATTTACATTCAGCACAAACAAGCCGACAAGCAGGGTATTCAGTGGTTAAAAGACGGTCATCGCTTCTTTCGTTTAACACCGCTAACCGAACAACAGTTTGCCCTGACCATGCTCCAAACCGATAACAAAGGCAGCTGGATCAAGCGGATCGACAGCGCCAAAGCTTCTTATGCACAAGGCATCTGGCATTTGAACAAGGTTCACATTAGCACACCATCGAAGGATCAAGGCATGAAAATGCAGCAACTGGAGCATTATACGATTCGTTCCAGTGCGGGCCCTGAAACCACCGCTTTGCCCAAAGCACGCTATATGCGAGTCAGCCAACTCTATCGTTATATCCAAAGCCTTGAGCATGCGGGGCTAAGCAACAGCGCGTATAATTATGCTCTGCATAAAAAGTTTGCTGCACCGCTTTCATGTCTGTTAATGGTGATCCTGGCTGCCGCCCTATGCCTGCATTCAGGGGATCGCAGCGGTGGCGCATCGTGGGGATTGATCCTCACTATCGCGATTGGGCTGAGTTATTATATTTTGGGTAATGCCAGTTATTTACTCGCCAGTTCGGAACATTTACCCGCCTCTTTTGCAGCTTGGTTACCGAGTCTGATTTTCGGTGGTCTGGCGATGTTTTTACTATTGAAAAAAGAAGGCCACTAAACCGGTCTCTTGAATAACAAAAGCTACATAGAGATTCCTCATCACCAGGAAGATACTCCTTACCCATGCTTCAGAGGTTGAAGCAAGCCTGGCGCGGATTTGGTTGAGTCGGTAACCGTTCTTGCCCTGCCCAATGAGATCAGTGGATTCGTTGAAAGCATCCCAACTCAAGCGATCTACAAAGGCCAGCTTGCCCATCATGCCCTTTGAACCTTCACATATAGAGACCCTATGAGTCCAGCACCTTTCTGAGGATTCTACTGAACTCATCAACTTGATAGGGTTTATGAATAATGGTTGCCCGATCCAAATGGATTTTACCCATCCGTTCCTCTTCTTTATCATAGCCAGTCGTAAAAATCGCTTTCATGTCAGGGCGCAGCTTCATCATAAGTTCAACCGCCTCAATGCCGCCAAGCCTCGGCATCATAATATCCACAATTACAATGGAAATCGTATCCATATTGGCTTTGAAGATATCCACGGCCTCTATGCCATCGGATGCCACCAATACCCGATAGCCCAAGTCTTCCAGAACCTCTTTTCCCGTATCCAGGATATGTAACTCATCATCGGCCAACAGGATCGTCTCATTCATGCCTGCTCCAGCAATCTCCGCTTGCCTGGAAAAAGAAACAAGCGCATCGGCTTCCACCAGTGGTAGAAAAATACGGAAAACCGAGCCTTCGCCCTCAGTGCTCTCTACTTCCATGCAACCCAAGTGGGTCTGAACTGCCCCGATCACCATAGACAGCCCTAGCCCTGTTCCTTTACCCACTTCCTTGGTTGTATAAAAAGGTTCAAGAATATGTGGTAGATCAACGGCATGAATACCCATGCCGTTATCTCTTATGGAGAGGCATGCAAACTGAGCTGCAGGTATTTCAGGGTGCTTGTCCAGAAACTCACAATCAGCGGAAAATTTTGTTAATTTGATGGTGATCAAGGGGTTGTCGGTGCCATGTAGCGCATCACGCGCATTGTTAATCAAATTCATCACCACTTGTTGAAGAAGAGTTTCATCCCAATTGACGGTCATGATCGCAGAATCTGTTTCAACATCCAAATCCAGACCAATATTTTCCGGCAATGATATACGGTGCAGTTTTATGACCTGTTTTAAAAAGAGGGGAAAATTAACGTGTGTTTTCTGGACCACCCCCTGGCGTGCAAAAGAGAGCAGGTTTTTTATCAGCTCAGCGCTTCTGAATGACAGTTTTTCGATAGCATCCAGTTTTTCAATCACAGCAGGAAGGTGTGAGGCTCTCATTTTTGCCAGATACAGATTGCCGGTTATGCCGGCTAGAGCGTTATTAAACTCATGAGCCATGCCCCCAACAAGCGTTCCAAGCGCCTCCATCTTTTGAGCTTGAAAGAATCTGTTTTCCATCGCTTCATGCTCACTCAAATCCTGCTGCAGGCTGACGAAATGGGTAGTTTCGCCCGAATCGTTTTTGATCGGTGAAATGGTCACCATCACAGGATATAAGCCACCATCCATTTTCCTGTTGATCATTTTCCCATGCCAGTCATTTCCACTTAAAATAGTAGCCCACATCTTGTCAAAAAAAGCTGGCGGCTGCTGGCTGCTGTTTAGCAGTTTTGGTGTCTTTCCAATAATATCTTCGACGTTGTATCCGTTCAGTTTAGAAAAGGCCGGGTTGGCATATTCAATGATACCGGCGGTGTCAGTAATCAGAATAGCTTCACCGGCTTGCTCGAGCGCTCTGGAAAGTTTTCGCAGCGTTTGAATGCGATCACTTACATTGTACACAATAGATAGAATAAGATTATCTCTATGCAACAACGTAGCATTGATCTCTATGGACACAAGGCTTCCATCTTTCCGCACATGGTGGGTGCCTGTAATAACATCGGTATGGTTATTGCCAACCACTGTGTTGAATTTCTTTAGCAGCGTAGGGCGCTCAATTTCAGGGTGTAGATCCATCAGAGTCATGGTTCGCAATTCTTCAATAGCGTAACTGTCTAATTCAGCAGCTTTGTTATTGCAGTCGACAATCGCTCCTGTTTCAGGGTCGGTCAGATAGATGGCATTGCCCGCATGATTGAAAACTTCGTGGAACTTCCTGGCGCTCTCCTGGCGCTCAACATGTCGCCGACAGAAGAAATAACCTCCGAGCAGCAAAAAAAATACAATGACCGGAATAAGATATTTGAGCAAATCCCGCAAAGTAACTTCTTTGATTTCATAGAGGCCAAACCATTTTTCGTATAGTCTGTCGTAGGTTCCATTGGCTTTTGTAATCGCTAATGCGTCATTGATTTTAGCCAGCAAGGCGGATTCACCTTCATGCACGGCGAATGTAAATTTCTGCGAAAACCCAGCTTTAAACTTCAATGCTTCGATATTTGTTAGCCCCAGTGCGAGAATCGCTTGCATGCCGGGCAATTTACCGATCAACATGGCATCATGTTTGCCTGATGCCAGCAAACGAAACCCGTCGTCGGCAGTCTCTGCCAGCACGAGCTGTGGCCCCCATCCTTTTCCCAGAGCATAGTCATGCGCCAAATCAGCATCGAGAACGATGATGGATTTCCCTGCAAGGTCATTTTCGGAATGAATCCTCGATTCGCCATTGCGTACAAATACGGCTCCGTCAACGACCACATGAGGCACTGTAAAATCGGCAAACTTATTGCGTTCCTCGGAACGCGCAAGGTTGATCAAAACATCTATTTTACCTTTTTTGAAATCCTGAAGGATATCATGAAAAGATTTCACACGGATGGTGTAGTTTAAGCCAGCCTCGGCAGCCACGGCTTTCCACAGTTCAACAGTAAAGCCTCCGGCCTCATCATCAGTCATGCCTATGGCAAAGGGGCGAAAATCCTGTTCGCTACCAACAATCAAAATCTCTTTTTCTGTTTGAGGAATCAAGACAAGCTGTTCAGGAACCAGTTTCTGAGCATCAGAAGCCAGGACCTCTGAGTTGGAAAATAAAATTGTAAGCGAACCTGCAATGAATAATAATGAAATAAACTTAGCGAACCCCTGATAAGCTTTCACCATACAAAAACGATAGCGAGTATCCAGCCGCTGCTTGGGTGTTAGATCAGCAATAGACATATTAGAAATCATGACTCCCCTAACGCGCATGGAATTTTCCAGCCCATGATATGAAATATGACCACAGTGTGAAAAAATCATGCAGGCGCGTTGTTTGATTCATATTAGAAAAGGATAGCTCGCCATGTTTGAAAATACGGATTGTCATTTACCGCGTTTTACCAGTCAGACAGAGCTATAATCAAGGAGGTGAGCTAACCTAAAGGTAATAATTGGCTTTATTGGGCTGGATGTCTATAAGAAATTCACACATGCTAATTGAGCGGGGCTGGATGGTGGAGGGGAATAGATATTTTTTTGATGGAAGCACTGGAGAATCAATATGTTAACCTGATCCGACCCCGAATACTGCGACTCTTTTTATTCGGTGAAACTGTTAGTCAGGGCGGCCTCCATCAGAGGATCCAGCACTGCCCATGTTCCCTTCTGCTATTGATAGATTAAATCGGCTGCCTCCGAATACAAAACTGAAAAATGCAAAGAGGCTAACCAAATGATTTTATTCGATTAGTTAACCGGGCACTAGTGAACTCAAATAATAACCATGCGTAAAGGCACGGGATTATCGAGTTATGATTTGCGTGATAATAATTTGCGTTTGATATTGCCGATGGCGGCAGTTGGATTGAGTTCTTTCGGGCAGGCTTCCATACAATTCATAATCTGGTGGCAGCGAAACAGTCGAAACGCATCTTCCACCTGATCGAGGCGCTCCCCCGTTGCTTCATCGCGTGAATCCACAATCCAGCGATTGGCCTGCAATAATGCCGCAGGGCCTAAAAAGCGATCACCATTCCACCACCAGGATGGGCACGATGTAGTACAGCAACCACACAGGATGCATTCATACGAACCATCCAGATGCGCCCTATCCTCTGGTGATTGCAACCGCTCGTGCTCCGGCAAGGGTGATTCGGCTTGCAACCAGGGTTTAATCTGACGGTATTGATCAAAGAAATGATCCATATCGACAACCAGATCACGAATCACCTGCATCGATGGCAACGGGCGCACATGAATCGGTTGTTTCAAGCCTTCAAGCGGCGTGATGCACGCTAAACCATTCACCCCGTTGATATTCAGGCCGTCGGAACCACATACCCCCTCACCACAAGAGCGGCGATAGGTTAAGCTGCCATCGAGTTCCCATTTGATGTAATTCAGGGCATCGAGCAACTTCATGCCCGGCTTTAACAGCGGCACTTCAAAGGCCTGCATGAACGGTTTACTCGAACCGACAGGATCATGGCGAAAGACAGACAGTTTTATCATCACACTCATATCAATACACCCGTTTCTTCGGCGGAAAGGAGTCCACCGTCATCGGCTTGGTGCGCACCGGCTTGTAATCCAGCCTCACTTTACCTGCCTTGATCGAAGCCAGCGTATGTTTCTGCCAGTGGTCATCATCGCGATCCGGATAATCGTCACGCGCATGAGCGCCCCGTGATTCCGTACGTGCATGCGCTCCTGCCGCAGTGATTCGCGCCAGCGCCATCAGATTTTCCAACTCCAGCGCTTCAATCAGATCGGTATTAAAAATACGACACGCATCATCCATGCGAGCATTACCCAAATCGTCAACCAGCGCTTCGATAGCCTGAACACCTTCAGCCATCACCGTGTCGGTACGGTACACACTGAAACAATCCTGCATGATCGTTTGCATGCGATCCCGCACATGCGCAACCTTGGGCTTGCCTTGATCAGCCTTGGTGGATTCAAACCAGCGTTCCACACGATCTACCGCCACCTTCCAGCAATCCGGATCAAGCGGCGGATGATAACGCTGCTTGCCCAGAAACTCCTGTACACGCACACCACAAGCATGACCAAACACCACAATCTCCAGCAACGAGTTGCCCCCAAGTCGATTGGCTCCATGCACCGATACACATGCTCCCTCGCCAATCGCAAACAGGCCGGAAAACACAGCTTCTTTGTTCTCACCATCGCTGTACACCACTTCCGTATCACGATTGGTTGGAATGCCGCCCATGGTATAATGCATGGTCGGCTGCACTGGAATCGGCTCTTTGGTGCAATCAACACCGGCAAAGCGCAAGGCCAATTCATGGATATTCGGCAAGCGCTTCATAATCAAATCAGCGCCCAAATGATCGACTTTCAACAAAGCATAGTCTTTGTTCGGTCCACAACCACGCCCTTCACGCACTTCTATCGCAATCGCACGCGAAACCACATCGCGACAGGCCAGATCTTTATCCTTCGGCGCATAACGCTCCATAAAACGTTCACCCTCGGAATTGAGCAGATAACCACCCTCACCGCGCACACCTTCGGTAATCAACGGCCCGACATCAGCAATGCCGGTCGGATGAAACTGAAAAAATTCCATATCTTCCATCGGTAGCCCTGCTGCTAATGCCAGTGCCCCGCCATCACCGGTACAGATATGCGCATTGGTGGTCGTCTTAAACACGCGCCCAGCACCTCCGGTTGCCAGAATCACCGCCTTGGCCTGAAACAAGTGATACGTGCCATTAGCAATATCCCACGCCATCACGCCATGGCAACCATCATCATCGGTAATCAAATCGAGCGCAAAAAACTCCTGATAAAAATGGGTGCCTGCACGCAGGTTCTGTTGGTACAAGGTGTGCAGAATCGCGTGACCAGTTCGATCTGCCGCAGCACAGGTGCGCGAAGCCTGGCCGCCATCACCAAATTTGCGTGACTGACCACCGAAAGCGCGCTGATAAATCGTACCATCATCCAAGCGTGAAAATGCCACACCCTGATGCTCCAGTTCACGCACAATACGCGGCGCTGCCCTGCACATATATTCGATAGCATCCTGATCACCCAAATAATCCGAGCCTTTGACCGTATCATACATATGCCAATGCCAATGATCGGATTCGACATTGCCGAGTGAGGCATTGATGCCCCCCTGTGCTGCAACCGTATGGGAGCGTGTCGGCAACACTTTGGTCACAACAGCAACCCGGTGACCTGCATCGGCCAGATCGAGTGCGCAACGCATGCCGGCACCACCGGAACCAATAATCACCACATCATGAAAATGATTTTCAACATTATCCGTTGATAAATAGGTCACAACCGCTCCTTAATCCCTTTTCGATGCAAGCAACAAAAGCCATCCAGCCATCCGTAGCCGTAATTTTTCAGCATGTTCAAAACACTCTGTAGCAGTTACTAAACCCACGCCCAAATCATGGCCAACCACCAAACACCAAACGCACTCATCAACACCAGCATCAAGCTGACCAACGGGATACGCCATGCCAGCACATGCACATAATCTTCCAGAATCACTTTCAGGCCGATATAAGCATGAATAATCAACGCAAAAATCAATACGGTATGCACTACACGGGAAAACACATGATCGAGTATATTCAGCAGTCCTTGCTGATCGATGCTGCCATTATAAACCGCCACCAACAGAACAAATGACAACGGCAACAACAAGGCCAAGACAACCGCAGACAAGCGCTGCCAATACCAATCGGAAAAACCACTGTGGGCAGAGCCCAGTTCTTTAATGGTCTTCACAACAACAAGCCAGCCAGCATGATGGCCGTCAGTCCAGCCACTGCCAACACGATCTTGGCACTTAACACCATCATCGTCCGACTTTCAGCCCAGCCTACATCAATGCACAAAAAACGAATACCGTTACTAAAGTGATAAACCAAAGCCACACCAACCAGCCACAATAATAATTTCCCGGTCAGCGAGTGTAGCCATTCCAGAGTAGCTGCATAATGATCAGGGCTGCCAGTCATGCCCTGCAACAACCACAAGTATAAAGGTACAAACAACACCAGAATCAAAGCACTGCCACGATGTGCGATGCTGGCCAGCATCGGTGCTCGCCAGCGATAAATGGATAGACGGGGCGATAAGGGACGAGAAACAACGGGCGGACTTTGCTTTGCCGACAGCTCGTTACTGTTTTGAACACTCATAGTCGAACACTCATAAAGTAAACATCCCCTCTTCTATTTTTTTCACCGCAAGCAGCTCGGTTATCATAACGGTCTCGCTTATCACAACCACCACGCTCAATAATACTACGTCATTACGCCACTGTACCAGCGTGTTCGATATGCTGACGCAATGCAGCCACTTGTTTGGCCAATTCACCGGCCAGATACCAGCCACTGCACTCACCTGCTTTACCATGCAAGGCAACAGCCGCAGAAATCAACATGCCCATGTCATCATTATCCATCCTTGCTGCTCTAGCCAGTTGTGCGCCAATCATGCCCGCCAACACATCACCGGAGCCGGCAATGGCCAATTGTGCTGAACCGAAGGGGTTGAGATAGATGTCGCCAGCCGGTGAAGCCACCAATGTTTCAGCTCCTTTCAACACCACCCAACAACGGTAGCGGGTAGTCAAAGCAAGCACACATTCCTTACGACAGCGCTGAATATCATCATTGGAGCGCCCCAACAATCGGGCCGCTTCACCCGGATGCGGTGTCATCACCGTGATCACGCCACTGGACTCATATCGACAGGCCAACTGCTGCTGCAAGGATTCATCCGCAGCCACCATGTTCAAAGCATCGGCATCGAGCAGTAAAGGTTTATCGCTGCTCAAAAGCGATTGCAGCAACTCGAGCTGATCAACACCCCAGCCAGGCCCTGCAACAATGGCATCGCTTTGCTGCCACAAAGCTTGCCACGATCCACTTGATTGTGGATAACACATCACTTCCAACGAGCCTGCAGCCACCACTGGCCACACATTATCCGGACACATCAAACTCACCAGCCCAGCCCCTGCAGCATACGCTCCGAGCCCTGCCAATTGCGGCGCTCCGGTGTGTCCCACCGATCCACCAAACACCGCGACATGCCCATAACTGCCTTTATGCGTCAAACGTGAACGCTGTGGCCATGCCTGAGTAAGAAAACGATCATGAATCAAACAGGTGCTGTGTACACAAAAGCCATCATACATTTCTGCACAACTATGTTGCCACGAGGCTTCGATCACCGCTTCTGAAATACCAATATCGGCCACGGGCAATAGATTTCCGGTATAATCACGCCCTTCAGCCAACCAATGCCCCCATTTGGATGCAGCAATAGGTAACGTACAATCCGCCCGCACCGCAGCCCCCATCACCGCTCCGGTATCCGCACACAGACCGGATGCAATATCCACACTCAACACCGGACGATCCGTTTGATTGATGCGTTCAATCATTTCAATCATTCTCGCATTCAATGCCCGATTCAAACCAATGCCAAACATCGCATCGACCACCACCACTGCCCGGAGCAACCAGCGAGCCAGTTCATCACTGCCCTCACTACTATCATCGCCCTTACCATCGCAGCCATCATCATGCCCGGCCAAACGAATTTTAGCGCCCGCGATACGTGCTCTCTCGGCATATTCGCCGCACACAGGATTTAACTCATCCAGAGGTACGAGGCTAACAATGGTAACCGGCAAACGGCGTGCCCGTAAATAATATGCGGCGGCAAAACCATCACCACCGTTATTACCGCAACCGGCCACAATCACCACACGCCCATAATCCGGCATCTGTTCAAGCACCGCTGCGGCGAGCGCTTTACCCGCTCGATCCATGAGTTCCGAAGCCGAGATGCCAGCTTCAATCGTTTGCCCATCAGCCCACCGCATTTGAGCTGCGGTTAAAATGCGTGTTTCACTCATTCACCCCTCCCCCGATCTTTCCACCCAAGCCTCACCACTCAAATCTAGCCATTCTGATCACTAAACCTTAAACTATTACCTTCACTTCAGTGACATAAGCTCCCTTTTTAACACTACTATTGTCAAAAGAGAAGCTCCAAGTGTATCCGCCATCCAATCCCATACACTGGCATCGCGCCCTGCCACAAACGACTGATGCCATTCATCCGAGAGCCCGAAGGATGAACACACGATAACGTTAATCAACGCCAAAAGCAGCCATTTTTTTGCATGATTTGTCGAGCCGATTATTGAAGCGTGGTGCAACATCCATGCCTTGCCCGCCTGCCAGAACAAAAATGCCATGAGCGCATAAGCAGAAGCATGGATCAGTTTATCGGACATGCGAAAGTCCAGTAGATCCGGCAACGGCAATCGCGATTGATCCGATAAAAAATAAATCAGCCCACAATACATCAGCAGGAACAAGGTCCATATATAACGAGAAGAAGAACCCATCAATCGGCTTCCGCCACAGCAAAAGCCATCGCAACCCCATCATCATCGGTTAGAGACACATGTATCCGGCTGATCACCTGCTCTGCCGCTACCTGCCGGGCTACGGCATGCAAGATAATCTCCGGCTTGCCGGAAGGTTGATGAATCGTTTCAATATGATGCATGGCGATGCCACGACGAAACCCAGTTCCGAGCGCCTTGGAAACGGCCTCCTTAGCCGCAAACAACATGGCGAATCGTCTGGCAGGTGTTCCCTTGGCATAAGCCTGTGCCATTTCTGTTTCCGTATAAATACGCTGGATAAAACGATCACCAAAGCGTTCAATCGATGCCTCAATGCGCTCTATTGCAATACGATCAACACCGATGCCTGCAATCAACGCTTCATCACCGCCTTGAAATCGGCCACCGCCTGCTGCATCCCTTTAAACAACGCATCGGCGACTATGGCATGACCAATATTTAATTCTTCAATTTCAGTAATCGCACAGATCGCAGGCGTATTAGCAATCGTCAAGCCATGGCCGGCATGCACCATCAAACCAATATCCGCAGCCAGTTTTGCACCATCGCGAATAGCAGCCAGCTCATCTGCCTGCTGGTCGCCACTCAAGTTGGCATAATGGCCGGTATGCAATTCAATCACCGGCGCACCAATTTCACGGCTGGCTCTAATTTGTGCTTCAATCGGATCAATAAACATGGAGACACGTACACCTGCAGCACTCAATCGCTCCACTACGCCCGCCAAACGCGCCTGATGCCCTACCACATCCAAGCCACCCTCGGTGGTTAATTCCTCACGTTTTTCCGGCACCAGACAACAGGCGGCTGGTTTTAAGCGTTCACAAATAACCACCATCTCATCTGTTGCACCCATTTCCATATTCAAGTGCAGCCCATCCATCGCAGCCAAACGCTCAATATCATGATCCTGAATATGCCGCCGATCCTCACGCAAATGCGCCGTAATACTGCCAGCACCCGCCGCCAAACAGATCGGCACAGCATCCAGCGGATCAGGGTAGGACGTACCCCGCGCCTGCCGAATCGTGGCAATATGATCAATATTCACACCTAGATTTATCATGTTTCCATCCTTAAAAACTGAAACCTTAAAAACCACACACTTAAAATCAAATCTTAAAACTATCCGTTGCTTTAATGCCGTGCGCTTGCAATGCCAAACGAATCATTGTGCACCATGTATCTGCATCATTGGCGCTAAAGCGTACATGACCACCGTTCAATACGGTTGCAATCGATTTGCGCAAACCAACTGAAATCCGCATCCCCTTACCACAACACTGACCAAGCAACTGCCCATGTTGCCAAAACAATGCACCATCCACAGCCTCACCGCAATGCCAACAATGCGACAAATCACCCACCCAGCCAGCTGCATCAAGCAACGACCACATCGCCGCACACAACCCCTGCTCTGATCCACGCTCTGCCAACAAGCTCAGCCCAGCCTGAGTCTCCTCAAAACCATGCGGATCACCCTCTTGAAACAAACGTGATGCAATCGCCAGCAATTCCAGCCCGTGCAGAGCAAGTGACGGCTCCAACAGACAACGACCTCGCTGAATATCGACCAGCGTCCCCATGCCCGTACGACCGGGTCGCCAGCTAATTTGCAAAGCATGCAATGGTTCAAGACTCGCCCGAAACGCACTTTTAGGTCGCCTGGCTCCTCTGACCATGACAGCAATCCGCCCGTGTTCAGCCGTCAGAAAATGACAGATTAATGAGGTATCGCTAAAAGGAATTCGCCTGAGTAATAGCGCATCATCCCGAATTTCAGCCATCAATGGATCTGTTTATTGTTTCTCTATTCACGCAGAAAATGAACCGATGCCGCCGCAGCACTTCTTATGTTTTTTTCCACTGCCACATGGGCAAGGGGCATTGCGATTGATTTTATTCGATGCAACGGGTTTTGCAGGATTTAACATTTTCTCCAAATCAGAAATATCCTCCGGCTTATCCGGCTCGAATCCAATGATAAAAATCCACCCATGTTCTGCACACTTATCTGCAACATATTTTGCCATTTCATCGCTATGCACTCTCGCAATAATCGGCCTGTTTTTTGTTCCTAATTTAGCCATCCGTTGCTCCACTCCCTCTCTTCAATTTGATGATGATAAGTCAATACGATCAAACTGAGTTTTGTACTGTTTGCTGTTTAAATCCATCGGCAACTATGGGGGGGGGGGGGGGGGGGGGGGGGGGGGGGGGGGGGGGGGGGGGGGGGGG
>CAYOTF010000049.1:0-16044 GCA_964406805.1 uncultured Zetaproteobacteria bacterium
TAACGAGCATCGAGTGGCCATGACTCCGGACGGTGTTGCAGTGCTGGTTGCAGATGGGCATCAGGTGGTAGTGCAGGCGGGGGCGGGAGTCGATAGTGGTTTTGCAGATGCGGCGTATCAGCAGGCTGGTGCCTCTACGCTTGAATCGGCTGGCGATTGTTGGTCTGCTGATTTGGTGGTCAAGGTGAAGGAACCGTTAGCAGAGGAGTTTGTTTTTCTACGGCCGGGCTTGATGCTGTTTACCTTTTTACACCTTGCAGCAGCGCCGGAATTAACGATCGCGTTGATGGCGAAACAGGTATGCGCCGTTGCCTATGAAACGGTACAGCTCGATGATGGTAGTCTGCCGTTGCTGGCCGGCATGTCGCAGGTGGCGGGCAGAGTGGCTGCTCAGTTAGCAGTGCGCTTTTTGCAAAAGGAAAATGGTACGCCGTTTGAAGGGCTCGGTCGTTTGCCGGCCGGTATTGGCGGCTGTGCGCCTGCTCAGGTATTGATTTTTGGAGCTGGAAACGTCGGGCTCAATGCTGCCAACGCGTTGGCAGGGCTGGGTGCGAATATCGTATTGCTGGAAGCGGATATCAACAGAATGAGGTTGCTTCAATTCGAGTTGGGTGGTTCGATTCAAGTGCTGGATTTTTCCGATGCGAATGTGCGCCGACTGTTGCCGGACTGTGATATCCTGATCGCTGCGGCTTTAATTCCAGGCCAGCATGCGCCGCAGCTGCTGCAACGCAGCGATGTGCAATCCATGCAAAAGGGCAGTGTGTTTATCGATGTGTCGATAGATCAGGGTGGTTGCAGTGAAACCAGCCGTACCACCAGCTTTGATGAGCCGGTTTATGTCGAGGAGGGGGTGATCCATTGCTGTTTGCCCAATTTGCCCGGAGCTGTGCCTTTGACGAGTACCATGGCATTGACCCATGCCAGTTTACCGTATATTCGTTTGTTGGCCAGGCATGGCATTGATGAGGCTGTGGCGCTGGATCAGGCTTTATTGCGCGGCATTAATATCCGTGATGGTAAGCTGGTACATCAGGGGTTGGCTGAGTCGTTAGCAGGTATATTGAGATAGAATAAGCCGTGAAGTGGAGCATGATGTGGGCTGTATTTATGCATCGTTGCGGTTAGACTCCATCCACTTATTTGGGAGCGTGTTATGGGATTGAGCCAATTGAATGCAATGCACAATGCGTCATTGAATGTGGATGATGCGATCCCATTATACGAATCCGAAAACCATAGTATTTATTGGGTTGGCTGTCGCGATGCGTCGGAGGCAATTCCCTGCAACAGTTATTTGCTCGTTGATGAGGGAGAAGGCTATTTGTTTGAGCCGGGCGGGCTTTCTTATTTTCAGCCGTCGTTTGATAAAGTCAGTGAAAAAATATCACCCTTTGAGTTAAAATATGTTTTTTTGAGCCATCAGGATCCGGATGTTTGCGCATCCTTGCCGTCCTGGTTGCAGTTTAATCCGGACATGACAATTGTGTGTCCTGAATTATGGGAGCGCTTTTTACCGCATTATCTGGTTTACGATGCCTCGTTCCAGTGCATGGAGGATGCCGGCCTTAACATTAGCTTAAAGAGCGGCGGTCAATTGCAATGCATCTCTGCGCCCTATCTGCATTCACCAGGCAATATGGTGGTGTTTGATAGTATCAGCGGTTATTTGTTTTCCGGTGATATTGGCGCAGCTGTGGCGAGCGATGATACGTTTCGTTTGTGCATTGATGATTGGCAAACACAGGTCGATCAGATGAATGGTTTTCATCAACGTTATATGGGTAGCACACGCGCGGCGGCAGCATTTGTTGATAAGGCGCGAGCCTTGCCATTGACAGCCATGCTGCCCCAACATGGTCAGCTTTTTCGGGGCGGGGAAGTGCAGCAGTTTCTCGACTGGTTTGAGGTGTTGCCTTGCGGTGTGGATTATTTGTATGGCGGCTAATGTTTCTTGCAATAACAAGCTTTAGCCGCGAATTCATATGCATAAAATCAACATCACGGTTATTGCCGCACTGAATTACATACTGTGACTGGCTGAGTAAAATAAATCGAGTTGATCGTAAACTCAGTCTCAGTTCTTTACCTCATGTTCTTTTTCAAATTATTCAAAAAATCAGCCAGCGACTGATCATGAAGTTTGATATGTTTTAATAACCAGTCTTTGACTGTTTGTAATAACAACAAGCCATTTCCTTGAGATGCCACTTGAGATAAGCGTTGCACTTGTGCAATAAGAGTCGCATGAGCAAGATCATGTTTAACGATGTCTGGATAAGCCGAAGCTTCCATAAGCGCATGTTCAGTTTCAAAATGAAAGAGTGTGTAGTCAATTAACTCTGCAAATAAACAGTTTATTTTTTCACTCTCACCCTTCTCTCTAATTTCATGGTTAAGTTGATTGACCAATAAAGCTAATTTTTCGTGTTGTTCATCAATTTCATTCATCCCGACTAAATGATCTCCATCAAGGGTAATCCATTCTTCAGAGCGTAAAAAAGCATCTGCAGAACTAAAGGTAAATGTGTTTTTACCTTTTTCTTTGCTTTCATACATGGCTGCATCGGCAGTAGCAACCAATGTATCCATTTCAGTAGCATGGTTAGGATAAATACTTATCCCGATACTTGCACCTATGCGACATTTTTGATTGGACGTAAGTACGACTTCTGAAGAAAGTGCATTTATGAGCTTTTCAGCAATTGAGCTTGCATGGTCGGGGCGTTTTAGATTGCCAACAATAATGGCAAATTCATCCCCTCCCATGCGGGCAAGGGTATCTACATCACGCACGCATGCTTGCCACCGTTGCGCAACGGTGATTAACACCTCATCCCCTGCCTCATGACCATAAACATCATTTACAGGCTTAAATCCATCGAGATCAAGAAATAACACTGCCATGTAATGATTGCCGCGTTTTGATTTTAAAATTTCTTTCGAGAGACGGTCAAAAAAAAGTGAGCGATTGGGTAGGTCAGTTAAATTATCAAAGTTCGCTTCATGCCACGTTTGTTTTTCGGCTTGTTTTCGCTCTCTGATATCTCTACCGATGCTAATAATGAATTCTGGATTGCCTTTTTTATCGACTATAGCCGAGGCGCAATATTCGGTCAGAATTTTGTGGCCATTTTTACAGATGAGTTCCATCTCAAATCTATTTTTTGGGCCCTGCAAAACCTGCTGCATAATGGATTCAGAACGCTTTAAATCTGCAGTGCTATAATAGGAAGAAGGTGCAGGTAATAGTGCAATTTCCTCGTTCGTGTATCCGGTGATGTTTCTAAAGGCATTGTTCCATCGGATAGGCTTGCCAGTAACTGCATCAAAGAGAAAAAAGGTATCCTCTTGTGTGTCCAAAGCTATGTCGATGAGCTCTTTTACACGAGACAATTCGTCTTGTGTTTGTTTTAGTTTGGTAATATCTCGGGCAACCCCAAACAATCCGACGATTTCGCCAGCGTCATTATGAATAGGATATTTGCGATTATCGACCCATCCCTCGTTACCATCAGTGGTCAATGTTTGTTGCACATCTTGAGCTATAGCATTGTTCAAAAATATTTGTTTTTCTAATTGGTAATACATATCTGCATATTTTTCTGGGAAGACATCATAATCCGTTTTTCCTAAAAAATCAGTCCACTGCTTCACTGAAGCACATAGAGATAATAAGGTTTTACTTGCTCCAGTAAAAACATGGTTTGCATCTTTAAAGTAAATATAATCATTTGTGTTTTCCATTAGCGCTTTGAAATTCGTCATCGCACAAATATCATTTGTTGCTTGGTATAGGCTTTTAGCATCCTGTAGTAATAGTTCTAGGATCACCTCATCGTTGGATATTGTTTTATTGTAATGCAATCGAACAATACGGATATGAGAATTAGATTGCCTCAAACGCATGGTAACACTGCCAGAGCAAGAATCAGAGGGATAAGCAAACAGCATATCATACAAATCTTGATCATCAGCATGGACACAGTTTTGGAAACTGATGCGGCCGCGAGTAAAGTCATTTGCACTAAAACCCAATAGTTCTGTAATAGATGAACTGATAGATAACAGTTTTGCAGATGTGCCTACGGTGAATTTTATCGTTGAATCCATAACTTTCATGCTTTGTTTCATCTCCTCATACATAGATCAGCCAATTTGCGGTGTAAATTTCTCTTTGATTTCCTGAATGATTTTGCGTTGCAAACTAGCGATTTCCTGTTGTAGATGGCGTTGCATGAGGGCGTGGGGAATCAACTCAAGGCATAAAAAACAATGTTGATCATGGTGACGTATAGCACGAACCCAGGCCGTTCCCGAGATTGCTGTTTCGTTGATCTGAAACTGGATATCAATAATCTCATCGACATTTAAGCTGGCACACTGCTCTACTGGCATGCTCACATCCATGTTACCGAGCGAAAAATCCAGCACTTCACCATGCCCGATAAGGTTTTTATCATGATACAACGCAATTGCCATGGCCTGCAAGGGTTGCAGGCGAAAATGTTTACGTTTTTTTAATTGCGATAAGGTATGGGCGTGAAAGGTGATGCTGCTTTCACCGATGTGGTGCACATTCATTTCAATCAGCTCTTCATCGTTGCCATCAGGCACAAGCACATAATGCTGATCTGCGATAGCCAGAACACGCGCCAGTTCTCTTGAATGTTTTACCGCCAGTAGTGTTTTTTCACCCGTATGAATACGCTCAATAGCTACGATGGCTTGAACGGGTAAACCTTTGTAATAATTCAAACATTTTATTTTCTTTTGGCATTGCCAAGTTTGCACAGCCGTTTCGATGATGTTTGTCTCATGTTTGGATTTGAGTTGGTCTTGATCTTTTTTGATGCTCTCTAACCATTTTTTTTCACCAATGGAAATGATGCTGGTAGCAATAAAATGAAAGTGTTCAAGTGTTGTTTTAAAAGCTTGAATGTGTTCTCCGGCTTCGTTATGGATGACGTTAGAAGCTTCTTCTTCGAGCACCAACAGCTGACATTGTATTAAGGATCGAAGCAAATCAACGGGTATTGCTCCAGCCTGAATGATGGGTTCGAGAATGGCTTCAAGGGCATCGGGAGTCTGCTGCAAGACAATATATGCAGCCAAATCCGCGACATGGTGATTGAAATGCAAACGGGTTTCATGTTTGAACTTATCACAGCACTGTTGTATGAGTTCCTGATGTCGTTGTTCAGTCATCATTCCTCCTACACCTATTATTATGCCTGTGCTGTTTCTTTTCAATAAAAAGCTTTATTCATGTGCCGTGCTTGAAACTTGCGTATCACCAGCCTGGATGCATGTCAGGGCAATGGTGTACACAATATCCTCAATCAAGGCACCACGCGATAAATCATTCACCGGCTTGTTCAGTCCCTGCAACATCGGCCCTATACTAACAACATGGGCGCTGCGCTGAACGGCTTTGTAAGTTGTGTTGCCGGTATTCAAGTCGGGAAAGATAAATACATTGGCTTTACCCGCCACCTGACTGTCCGGCGCTTTGCTTTTGCCAACCGATACAATCGTAGCTGCGTCGTATTGCAGGGGGCCGTCGATCAGCATATCCGGCCTTTGCTGGCGCACGAGATGTGTTGCCCTGCGCACCTTTTCTACATCACTGCCAGCCCCCGATTCACCGGTACTGTAGCTGATCATGGCAACGCGCGGCTCGAGTCCGAAACGTTTGGCGGAATCGGCACTTTGCATGGCGATGTCGGCCAATTGTTCAGCATCGGGTTCCGGATTGATGGCGCAATCACCATACACCACCACCTGATCGGGCAAGCACATGAAAAAGATCGATGAAACCAGCTTGGCGCTGGCATGCGTGCCAATGAGTTGAAAGGCCGGGCGCACGGTATTGGCGGTGGTATGTGATGCACCGGATACCAGGCCATCGACTTCGCCGAGTGCCAGCATCATGGTGCCGAGTACAACCCGATCCTGCAGTTGATCTTCCGCCATCTGGCGGCTCATGCCACGGTGTTGGCGCAAGGCCACCATGGGCTCGATATAACGCTGGCGCACCATATCCGGATTGATGATTTGTACCTCGTCATCGAGTTCAATGCCTTGCGATGTTGCAACTTGATGAATTTTATCCGGCTGGCCGAGCAGAATACACTGGGCAATGCGGCGTTGCTGACATTGGTGCGCAGCCATGACTGTGCGTGGTTCATCGCCTTCGGGCAACACAATGCGGCGCGGGTGTTGGGCGGATTGCTGCATCAGCTGATAACGGAATGCAGCAGGTGAGAGACGCAGCTTGCGTTCAATTGCGCAGCGTTGGCGCAACCATTCACTGTCGAGATGATCGGCGATGTGATCCATGGCCAGATCAACCAGATCTAGATCATCAATGGCTATTTCAGCCGGCATTGCCGCCACCTTTGCTGCGGTGTGAAACGAGCTTTGCGGCACCAGCAATAATGGAATGCCAGTTTGAAATGCCTGGGCACATAAATCCATGACGGCGGGGCTGGGTTTTAAGCCGCCGGTTAACAAGATGCCGGCCAGTGCCACGCCATTCATGGCCGCCATACAGGCGGTGACAAACACATCATCACGATCACCGGGGAAAATAAGCAAGGTGTGCGCCTGATATACACTTAATGTGTTGGCCAAAGTGCGTGCACACAGCTCGATACGCTGCACCCTGCGATGATGTATTTCACCGGCATAGAGCACTTCGGCGTGCAGATAATTTGCAATATCGCGGGTGCGTGGTGCAATCAGATCGGCTTGCCATGGGATACTGGCCACAAGGTGAAAGGGTTTATTGGCAAGGCGTTGTTGCATCACACGGCTAGGGCATTCGCTGCTCTCTGTTGCAGGGCATAGCAGGGCGGCTTCATTGAGATTGGATGGATCATGTTCGGGCATGCCGACCTTGTTGATAATAATCCCCATCAAAGCGGTCGCATTGGCATCGCCAAAGACATGCGCGGCCATATCAATGTATTCTTCCAGATCGTCTTCGGGCTTGGCGACCAGTATCACTTCGGCATCGAGGGCGCGTGCAATGGCGGTGTTCAGACGAGTGGCATAACCGGCATGGCCATCGGCAACCAAACCTTCAACAATCACCACATCGCTATGCGCGGCACTTTGATGATAAAGTTGCATGACTTCTTCCATTAACAAGTCTTCCTGATCAGCACCGAGCATGGATTTGACACGCCTTAAGCCAATCGGCGTGGGTGGCATGATTGTCGTCATGCTTTTGATCAACTGGGTGGAACGCTCAGGTCCCAGATCGCCATCGTGGAATTGTGCTACCGGCTTGCAGAATCCGGTGCGAATACCGAGTTGATCGAGCGCGCGCACCATGCCTAAACTGATGGTGGTTAAACCTGATCCGGAGCCTGTGGAGACCAATAAAAATACGTGACTCATTGTGTTTTCTCCTGCTGTTGCATGCTGGGTTTCTGTATGGTGGTTTGTTGTGTGTCGGTCTCCTGAAAAACGCTCTCTTGCAAAAGGGGATCCTGCAAAAGTAACTGTTGCATCACGTAGCGCGCAATCATTTTTTCCTCATCGGTGGCAATCACCAGTACTGGGATGGTGGCATCCGGCGAGCTGATGAACCCGAGCGAATCGTGTCCGTGGCACAGGTTGCGCGGCCCATCAATGTGGATGCCCAGCACACGCAAATGCTGAACGGTTTGTGTGCGAATAGCACTGGCATGCTCACCGATGCCGCCAGTGAAAACCAGTCCGTCGATGCGGTCAAGGCCGATGGCTAGACCAGCCAATGCTTTGGCCAGTCTGTAACAGAAAACATCAATAGCCAAGTCTGCCTGATCATCACCATCGGCTCTTGCCTGCAATAATGTGCGCATATCATTGCTACACTCCGATAATCCCAATAAGCCGGATTCACGGTTCAGTGTGTTGGTAATGTCGGCCAGTGAAGCGCCAGTCTTTTCTGCCATATAATGGTGTAACCCCGGATCAATATCACCACTGCGTGTGCCCATAACCAAGCCTTCTAGGGGCGTGAAACCCATCGTGGTATCGATGCTCATGCCAGCAGCAATAGCCGTAGCACTACAGCCATTGCCCAAATGCGCGCTCAATAGCTGGCAATCGCTCAATTCACGACCCAGACAAATAGCTGCCTCTTGTGCAACATAATGATGGCTGGTGCCATGAAAACCATAACGCCGAACACCATGATCGCGGTACCAATGATAGGGCACGGCATACAGGCTGGCATGTTTCGGCATGCCATGGTGAAAAGCTGTATCAAAGACGGCAATGTGAGGAATATCGCTCAAGGCTTGCATGGCGGAACGAATGCCACGGATATTGGCGGGATTATGCAAGGGAGCCAAATGCGATAATGTTTCCAGTTCCGCGATCACCGTGGCATCGATGCGAGTCGGTTTGATAAAGCGTTCACCGCCATGCACTACCCTGTGCCCGACTGCAATAATATCGCTTTTATCGCAGTTGAGAAAAAGAAATTCAAGCATCTGTTGGATGGTATTCTGCTGATCACCCAGTCTGGTCGATTGCTGTTTGCCAGCAAAGCTCCAGTTTAATACGGCATCTTCTGTAGTACTCCGGTGCTCCAGCAAGCCCTCAGCTACTGTTGTTTCTGATGGCATACGGAGTACCGCCATTTTGATTGAGGAGCTGCCAGTATTGATGACCAGAATCAGCTTGTTCGATGGTGTATCGTTGTTCATTGTTATCCCACGCTGTTGAATGATTGATGAACGGCTGTGAATGCATGCGAGCAGCTCATTCATCGATATCGAATCCTACATCAGAAGTGCTGTGTTTTCCCATGCTGAGATCGCCAATCTCTCACGTTTGCATTATTCGACGGTGAGTCGGCGAATCAAAACAGGAGGTTAAAATGCGCAAATCCAGTCCTTTTGCTCCAGCCAAAAGTGGCCAAAGAATATACTGTCACCGTTTTCACAAGTAGAAGAAGTGGGTTGGTGATATTTCATATGCCGCTTGCTTGATTGTCTGCTACAGTAGCGGAGGTAGGGGAAGTCGAGGGATAACATAAACCCAAGAAAAATTAGTCTAGGTTAAGATATATTGCCCTTTTACTTCGTAATAATTAATGAGTTTGAAAGGAATGAAATGGCCAGAAAACCCGCATTGAAAAAACAAAATAGCTTTGAGGAAACCTTATGGGACACAGCCAATAAGCTCCGTGGTACGGTTGAATCATCTGAGTACAAACATGTGGTACTTAGTCTTATCTTCCTCAAATTTATCAGTGATAAGTTTGAGCTGCGCAGGACGGAGTTGATTGAGCAAGGTAAAGAAGCTTATGTCGACATGGTTGAATTTTATGCGATGAACAATGTTTTTTATCTGCCCGAAGAGTCTCGCTGGTGTTTTATTAAGAAGCAGATCAAACAGGGTGATATTGCCATTAGAATTGATACTGCGCTGGCTACTGTCGAAAAGAAAAATCCAAGTCTGAAAGGAGCGCTGCCTGACAACTACTTCTCTCGCCTTGGACTGGAAGCAAGTAAACTGGCCTCCTTGATTGATAGTATTAATGACATCGACACGGTTGAAGACAACGAAGAAGATATTGTTGGCCGTGTTTATGAATATTTTCTGGGTAAATTTGCCGCGACAGAAGGCAAGGGTGGTGGCGAGTACTACACGCCCAAGAGTATTGTTAATCTTATTAATGAGATGATAGAGCCATTTCAGGGCAAGGTGTATGACCCATGCTGTGGTTCTGGTGGAATGTTTGTACAATCGGTCAAGTTTGTAGAGAATCATCAGGGCAGTTCAAAAGATATTTCGATTTACGGTCAGGAGTATACCAATACCACCTATAAACTGGCGAAGATGAATCTTGCAATTCGCGGCATCTCAAGCAATTTGGGGGCAGTGCCTGCGGATAGTTTCTACAAAGATCAACATCCCGACCTTAAAGCTGACTTTATCATGGCAAATCCACCATTTAACCAGAAAGGCTGGCGTGCCAGTGATGAGCTTACTGATGACCCACGATGGGCTGGCTACGACATACCGCCTACAGGCAATGCAAATTACGCCTGGATCATGCATATGATTTCTAAACTATCTGAAAACGGTGTTGCAGGCTTTGTTTTAGCCAATGGCTCCATGTCCACAAGCACCACCAGTGAAGGCGCGATTCGCCAAAAGATGATCGAAAATGATTTGGTCGATTGTATGATCGCTCTACCCGGCCAGCTCTTTTACACCACTCAGATACCTGTTTGTCTCTGGTTCCTCAGTAAAAACAAAAAAGCTCAGCGTATCGAATCACATGCTCAATCCAACCATCGTGATCGTCAGGGTGAAACCCTGTTTATTGATGCTCGTAACATGGGAAGCATGATCAGCCGAGTTCATAAAGAGCTCACTTCTGATGATATTGCTGAAATCACCCACACTTACCATACATGGAGAGGTGAGGCTAAAGATGGGAAATATGAGGACAAAGCAGGCTTCTGTAAGTCATCAACAATTGCAGAGATCAAAGCCAATGATTATGTGCTCACGCCAGGTCGTTACGTTGGCGCAGCCGAGATTGAAGACGATGGTATCCCTTTTGAAACAAAGATGAGCGAGCTTACCAATACGCTCTTTAAACAGATGCGAGAATCTGAGAAGCTGGATGATGTGATTCGAAAGAATATGGCGGTGCTCGGTTATGAGGAGAATGGTGCATGATTGAATATGATAAGTTCCAGAAGTCACTCAAACATCTGCAAGCACAATATGAAAACCACGAAAACCTTGATGAAACCTTACCCATATTAATCCAGGAAGCAGTTGCTGAATCAGTCATTCAACGCTTTGAAACATGTTATGATTGTATGTGGAAAGTGCTCAAACGTTATATGATTGAAGAACTGGGTTTAGCCGATGTACCCAATAGCCCCAAGCCTATATTTAAAATAGCCAGTGAGAATGAGCTTCTATCATCCGCCATCGATCAGTGGCTTGTTTATGCTGAACTTCGCATTGCAACGTCTCATGACTACAGTGGAGAAAAGGCACTGGCTGCACTGAATGAGATGCGTAACTTTATTGATGACGCCATTGGCATTTATCAAACCATGAGTGAGAAAACATGGGATTAGATCGTAATATTGATATTACGCCACAGCAGCGAAAATCTATCCTCTCACTGTTAGAAACCTTCCTGCCCAATACCACGGCCTGGGTTTATGGCTCTCGGGTTAAATGGACCTCTAAGCCAAATTCAGATTTGGATATGGTGGTGTTCTCCACATCAAATCAAGTAGGCAAGGTCTCTCTGCTTCAAGAAGCCTTTGATGAAAGTGACCTTCCCTTTCGCATAGATCTGCATGTCTGGAATGATGTTCCCGATCAGTTTCGAAAAAATATTGAGGCAGAACGTGTGGTTTTATTTAAAGACAAAGTTCGAATTGTTGCGGATGGATGGCAGGAGAAACCTTTAGAAGACTGTATGGAAGCCATTATTGATTACCGTGGAAAAACACCGAAAAAAACGAGTTCAGGTATCCCACTAATTACAGCGAAGATAGTCAAGAATGGTGCAATACAGTCTGTAACAGAGTTTATAGCAGAAGAAGATTATGAATCGTGGATGCGAAGAGGTATGCCACAACCTGGCGATGTAGTGATGACCACAGAAGCTCCTCTAGGAGAGGTTGCTCAGTTAGATAATAGGAAAGTTGCTTTAGCACAGAGGATAATAACATTACGAGGGAAGAAAAACTTTCTTGATAACAGATTCCTTAAATATTTAATAAGTTCTCAGTATGTACAGCACCAACTAGATGGGAGAGGTACGGGTACTACTGTCAGAGGCATAAAGCAGTCTGAGTTGAGGCGAGTTAATTTAAGATTTCCTACTTATCTAGAACAAAAAGCCATCGCACATATTCTGGGTTCATTGGATGATAAAATGGAACTCAATCGCCAGATGAATGAAACTCTTGAGAAGATGGCACAAGCTTTGTTTAAGAGCTGGTTTGTAGACTTTGATCCGGTGATTGATAATGCCCTGGCCGCAGGCAATGAGATTCCAGAGACACTTCAGCTTAAAGCCGCCGCCCGTCAGGCGCTAAGCCAACAAAGTAGCGACGACAAACTATTACCCAATGATATCCGTCAACAATTCCCCAGTACGTTTGAATTCAGCGAAACCATGGGCTGGATTCCTGAGGGGTGGGAAGCTGCAAGTTACTCTCGAATTGCAGCACTGAATTCAGAGTCGTGGTCAAATAAAAACACTCCAGGCAAGATTCAGTATGTGGATTTGTCACATACAAAAAATGGCCGAATTTATTCGGTTATTCCGTATCGTTTTTCAGAAGCACCGAGTAGAGCACGTAGAATTCTAAGATCACACGATACAATTATTGGAACTGTAAGGCCCGCTAATCGGTCATTTTCATATATTCACGCAGATGGGTTGACTGGAAGTACTGGTTTTGCTGTTATGAGACCGTTAAGAAAGTATTATCGTGTTTTTGTCTATTTGGGGCTAACTCAGGATTCAGTTATTAAGAATTTTGCTCACTTAGCTGATGGAGCTACTTACCCAGCAATTAGGCCTGAAGTTGTAGCAAACTCCGAAATAGTTATTCCAGGTGATAGCTTATTAAGAGCATTTGATTCGTTAGCATATCCGTGGATTGAAAGGGTCGGTAAACAAGAAGTGAGTTCAGGTAATCTTGCGAAACTTCGCGACACCTTATTACCCAAACTCCTATCAGGTGAGTTACGCATCCCCGATGCTGAAAAGTTAGTGAAAGAGGCCTTATGAATAAATTCACTGAGGCGCATTTAGAGAAAGCCATTATTGAGCTGCTTACGGTGCAGGGCTTTGATTATGTTGCGGGCAGTGAGATTACACGTGAATCCGGTGAGGTATTAATCAAGGCCGATCTGCGTGCCTTTCTTAATAGACAATACGCATTGGATAACATCACTGAGGGTGAGATTAGTTCGGTGATCCGTCGTTTAGAATCTCTTTCTGCGGCCGATTTGTACGAATCAAACAAGAGCATTATGAAAATGGTGTCGGATGGTTTTCTGCTTAAGCGCGAAGATCGCAGTCAGAAAGATCTCTATATTCAGTTAATTGATTATCAGGGTTTGACTGAATTGAGAGTGCCGCATCCTGATGATGCACTCACTGTGGCTGAAGACCCTAAAGACTACGATGCCAGCTGTAATATATACAAAATAGTCAATCAGCTTGAAATAGAAGGCTCTGAAAAACGTATTCCCGATGCCATTATTTATATCAATGGGCTGCCGTTGGTGGTGTTTGAGTTTAAGAGTGCGATTCGTGAAGAGGCAACCATTCATGATGCCTATGTTCAACTTACTACTTGCTACAAGAGGGGCATTCCTGAACTGTTTAAATACAATGCTTTGTGTGTCATCAGTGATGGAGTGAACAACAAGATGGGCTCTTTCTTTGCGGCTTATGAGTTCTTTTATGCCTGGCGTAAAATCACCGGCAATGAATCCGTAGAACGTGATGGTATTGATTCGCTGCATACGATGATTCATGGTCTGTTTGACCGCAATCGATTGCGTGATGTGATTCGTAACTTTATTCATTTTCCTGATGTATCAAAAAAAGAAGTGAAAATTGTTTGTCGCTATCCGCAATATTATGCAGCAAAAAAGTTGTATGAAAATATTAAACAGCACCGTAAACCTGAGGGCGATGGTAAGGGTGGTACTTACTTTGGTGCTACGGGATGTGGCAAAAGCTTTACCATGCTGTTTTTATCCCGTTTGTTAATGAGAAGCGTAGATTTTGAAAGTCCAACCATTATTCTCATCACAGACAGAACTGATCTGGATGATCAGCTGTCAAAAGATTTCACCAATGCGAAAGGCTATATTGGTGATGAAATTATTATTAGTGTAAAGAGCAGGGCTGATCTGAGAGAGAAATTACAAGGTCATGCCAGCGGTGGTGTGTTTTTAACGACAATTCACAAATTCACAGAAGATATTGAGCTGCTCACAGAGCGTAATAATGTGATCTGTATCTCTGACGAGGCACACCGAAGTCAAATTAATTTAGATCAAAAAGTTAAAGTGACAGAAGCTGGCGTGAAGCGCACGTATGGTTTTGCTAAATACCTGCATGACTCATTGCCAAATGCGACGTATGTAGGGTTTACTGGCACACCGATTGACGGAACGTTGGCAGTTTTTGGTGATCCTGTGGATTCATACACCATGACTGAATCGGTAAAAGATGAGATCACTGTTCGCATTGTTTACGAAGGAAGAGCGGCTAAGGTGCTTCTGGATAATAGTAAACTAAAAGAGATTGAGGATTATTATCAACAGTGTGCTGAAAATGGAGCCAATGATTATCAGATTGAGGAGAGTAAAAAGTCTTCAGCCAATATGAAGAAAATCCTTGGCGATCCGGACAGATTAAAAGCATTGGCTGCAGATTTTGTTCAACACTATGAGCGACGTGTCACCGAAGGTTCAACCGTAAGGGGGAAAGCCCTGTTTGTAAGTAGTAGCCGGCCTATTGCTTATGCGTTTTATCAGCAAGTGATCAGGCTTCGTCCTGAATGGGAAAAAGTACAGATTTGTGAGCAAGGCTCAGAGCTAAGCGAAGAGGAACGTAAGGAAATTAAACCCATGGAGCGGGTCAAAATGATTATGACGCGTGACAAGGATGATCCGAAAGTACTCTATGATCTGCTTGGCAATAAAATGTATCGAAAAGAGCTGGATCGACAATTTAAGAGTGAAAAGTCTAATTTTAAAATCGCTATTGTAGTGGATATGTGGCCCACTGGTTTTGATGTCCCTTTTCTTGATAGCCTCTATATTGATAAGCCAATCACCCGGCACAACTTAATCCAGACTATTTCACGCGTAAATCGTAAATATGCAGGCAAAGAAAAAGGCCTTGTGATTGATTATATCGGTATTAAGACGCAAATGAATCTGGCAATGGCGCATTACTCAAAATCAGACAAATCAAATATCGAAGAGATTGGTCACTCTATTGTGGTGGTCAAAGATCATCTGGATTTATTAGCTACAATATTCCACTTGTTCAACAAGAAACCTTATTTTAACGGCACACCACTGCAACAGTTGGATTGCCTGAATTTGGCTGCTGAGTATGTACAAATCACAGATAAAATTGAAAACCGTTTTATGAACCTGGTAAAGCGTATGAAGGCTGCCTATGACATTTGTTGCGGTAGCGAAGAGCTGAACCAGGGTGAACGTGATCACATTCATTTTTATCAAGCCATTCGTTCGATTGTTTTCAAATTAAATAAGGGCGATGCACCGGATACGGCTCAAATGAATGCCCGCGTCCAGGAGATGATAAAAGAGGCTCTTAAAAGTGATGGTGTGGAAGAGATATTCAAGCTGGGTAAAGAGCAGGGTGAGGAGATAAATATCTTCGATGATGATTACCTTGCGAAAATTGAAAAGATCAAACTGCCAAATACCAAAATAAAACTGCTTCAGCAGCTTCTTACTAAAGCCATTGATGACTATAAAAAGGTAAATAAAGTGAAGGGTGTTGATTTTTCCAAGAAATTTAAAGCCTTGGTTGATCAGTATAATGAACGCAAAGAACAAGATGTTTTGCATAGTGAGGTTTTGGAAGGTTTTAGTGATGAAATCATTGATCTTATTCACAATCTGAAAAAAGAGATGGAATCATTTAATGATATGGGCATCGATTTTGAAGAGAAATCTTTTTACGATATTCTTAAGGGCTTAGCGCATAAATATGATTTTGAGTATCCAGAAGAAAAGCTCATATACCTTTCAAAAGAAGTGAAGAAAGCTGTTGATGATAAGGCGAAATATACAGACTGGAGCCAGCGCGCTGACATTAAAGCTGAGTTGAAAGTAGACCTTATTATTCTATTGGCTGAAAATGGTTATCCTCCAGTTGATCGTGATGAAGTGTATAAAGAAATCTTTGAACAGGCCGAGAATTTTAAGAAGTATCAATAGAGGTAATGCAAGACTCCTCATTCAAGCTGAATTACCGCCTAACTGAACCTC
>CAYOTF010000050.1:0-15970 GCA_964406805.1 uncultured Zetaproteobacteria bacterium
ACGGTCCATCGGGCAATCCCAAACCTTTGCGTTGACCCAGCGTATAATGGGCAATACCGGCGTGTTTACCCAGATAATTACCCTCGATATCGACAATATCACCAGCCACAAAGCCTGCCGTTGCACCTTCACGTTTCAAAAATTCAATGCGATCCCCTGCCGGAATGAAACAAATATCCTGACTTTCATGTTTCTCAGCTGTCGATAGTTTAAAAAACCGCGCCAGCTCGCGGGTATCATTTTTCTCCAAATTACCAACCGGAAACAAAATACGTTCGGCTTGTTTGCGGCTCGTGGTCGCCAAGAAATAACTCTGATCTTTTTTATTATCACTGCCCTTAAAGACATGAATACCATCATCAGCATCGCGCCGCTGCACATAATGACCCGTTGCCACATATGCCGCTTCCAACTGATCGGCAGCATCAAGCAATGCGCCGAATTTCACAAATCTATTACAGCGTTCACATGGATTCGGTGTACGGCCATTTTCATAATCCGCAATAAACGGATCAATCACATCACGGCGAAACTCCTCACGCATATCCATGGCATAAAATGGAATTCCAATATGATCAGCCACCCGCCGCGCATCATAGGAATCTTCTAGCGAACAGCAGGAGCCATGACCACTGACTTCATCACGCGAATAATCCCAGACATTAAGAAACACACCGATCACATCCAGCCCTGCCTCTTTGAGCAGCACCGCCATCACCGATGAATCCACCCCGCCGGACATCGCACCCCTTTGAGATGCGCTAATTCGCTTATAATTTGTTTGGATAATTGTTCAATACTTTTGGACATGCGCGAAGCTTAAACAGCAGCTAAGACTTTGTCGTCTGTTTCGCTTATGGCAACAAAGCAATCGTCTTAAAAAAATTCATTATGATTTCAAATGAATTACATCGTGTCATGCCTCAGGGCAGTCTCTCTGCCTCCGGCATTCACATCCTCTCCAAATGCTTCTATCGGGTTATTTTCGGCTTAGGTAATCCACCACCAGACGCACACCTGCTCCGGTGCCACCTTTGGCGGAAATATCATTGCCCTTCATATTCCAGGCTGTGCCGGCAATATCGAGATGCGCCCATGGTACATTGCCAACAAAACGGGATAAGAAACAGGCGGCGGTAATCGTGCCGCCTTCGCGTCCTCCGATATTACGGATATCAGCAATATCCGACTTGATCTGGTCCTGATATTCCTCAAACATGGGCAGCTCCCAAACACGGTCATAGGTAAAGTCACCGGATACTTTCAACGCCTGTTTAAGTTTTTCACCCGTGCCCAATAAACCGGTCGCATGAGCACCGAGTGCAATCACACAGGCGCCGGTCAAGGTCGCAAAATCAATGATTTCAACCGGCTTCTGTTCCGCCGCATAGGCCAGTGCATCGGAGAGGATAATGCGCCCTTCCGCATCGGTATTCTGAATTTCAATACTGATGTCTTTCTTGTAGCCGACCAGAATATCACCCGGTTTGTAGGCTGCTGCACCCAGCAGATTCTCCGTCGATGGAATCACACCCAGCACATTGATCGGCAAATTCATGGCCGTAATCGCTTTGAATATACCCAGCACGGCTGCCGACCCACACATATCAAACTTCATTTCTTCCATCAATGCACCCGGTTTGATCGAAATGCCACCGGCATCAAAAGTTAAACCCTTACCGACCAGTGCGACCGGTGCATCACCATCGGCTCCACCTTTATAATCCAATATAATAAAACGCGGCTCTTTGGCCGAGCCTTGATTGACTGCCAGCAGCGCATTAAAACCAGCCTGTTCAATCGCCGCTTTATCCATCACAGTGACATGCAAATGCTCATGACTCAAAGCCTTCGCCTGATCACCCAAGAACTCCGGTGTACACACATTGCCCGGCTCATTGGCCAGATCCCGGGCAAAGTTGGTGCCATCGGAAATGGCTCGGGCACGCGATACGGCAGCTTCCGCTTCCGCCAAATCACGCCGTGTGGACAACATAATCGTTACCGAACGCAGATCACGGTGACCATCATCTTTTTTATGCTGATATTTATCGAATTTATACAGACCCAGCCACACACCTTCGGCAATCGCCTGTACTTTATCGCCCAACGATGCGCCGCGCACCACCAGTTCAGACAAGAAAAAGGATACATCGCGTGCACCACTATGATCGAGTTTTCGCGCCGCTTTCGCAGCCAACACACGCAATTTATGCAGGCTCATTTTCTTTTCACTACCCGCACCGAGCAACATCACCCGCTGCGTAAACGTAGCTTCAACATCATATAAAGTTCTACTCTCGCCAAACAAGCCCACGCAATCGAACTTACGCAAAAAACTCGGCAACACCTTGCCTGTTACCGCCTGCAATGCCTCACCCGACTCGGTCAGTTTGCGCCCTGCCAACAACGGCAGAACTACCGCATCATCACGCTGCTTATCGGCATGGCCTGCCTTTACATGTATTTCAATCATCACGCACCTCATTCAATAATTATCCTGCAAAGCGATTTTTGATTCACCAATCCAAGACTCTTAAATAATAAAATCAACAGCATTCACCGCAGATACACACTGACGCTACATTAAAGATCCGTAGTATGACCAAAAAAGCTTATTCGTACATTCGATTTCCTACACCAGAGGAACGCAATGATGCATAACGCTAAAAAGGCCAACAGACATTTGTAGACATTACAGGTCTGCATTTTCGCTGCAAAAATACGCTCACGATTTTCACCACCCGCTCCCCATCATTATAGTATATAGTCTGTTTTTTCGGCTGGGGAGCAACAATGACTAAACAGAATCAATCAATCAAAGTGGAAGAACCTGCGCAGGATAAGGGCTCTCCCACCTATTATGTCGGCATCGGTGCTTCAGCGGGTGGACTGGAAGCGATTGAAGATTTCTTCAAACAAGCACCGAAAGATTCCGGCATGGCTTTTATTGTGGTGCAACACCTTTCTCCGACTCATAAAAGCATGATGGTTGAATTACTCTCCCGTCACACTGAAATGCCGGTCGTGCGTGTGGAAGATGGAATGAAAGTGGAGCCAAACCACGTTTACCTGATCCCTCCCAACCATAATTTGAAGATTTTTCATGGCTCATTGCTGCTTGATAAACAGGAGCATGATCGGGGCTTGAATTTACCGATTGATATTTTCTTCAAATCACTGGCCGAAGATCAGGAAGATACCGCTGTTGCCATTGTGTTATCCGGTACAGGCAGTGATGGCGCACGCGGTATCCGCACCATTAAAGAAAAAATGGGCATGGTCATGGTTCAGGATACCGATTCAGCCAAATTTGACGGCATGCCGAAGAGTGCCATTGCCACTGGTATGGCTGATTTTATTATGTCCGCTAAAGATATGCCGAAGCAGTTAATGGCCTTTGCCAAACACCCTTATGCCGCTCGCTCTGAGCTTTCCGGCACCATCACCTCTGATGGCGATGGTTTGACACGCATCTTTTATCAGTTGCGTGAAAAACATAGTGTCGATTTCACCTTCTATAAACCCAGCACATTGATGCGCCGTATCGAGCGCCGTTTGCTGGTCAATCAGATAGAATCATTGGATGATTATGTTCGTTTGATCGAATCCAGCAGCGCTGAAGTATTGACACTTTATCGCGAGCTTCTGATTGGCGTGACCAATTTTTTCCGTGATGGAAAAGCCTTTGATTTGATGGAAAACACCTATATCCCCGAGATTGTTCGCAAGCGTGAAGGGGGCGAGCTGCGCATCTGGGTTGCAGGCTGCTCCACAGGTGAAGAAGCCTATTCTCTGGCAATTTTATGCGCCGAATGTATTGAGAATCTGGGCGCGAATGTTGAGGTGAAAATTTTTGCCACCGATGTGGATAGGGATGCGGTGATGAAGGCGGGCAATGGTCTATTCGCTGAATCTATTGCTGCTGATGTACCTGCGCATTTATTGGGAAAACATTTTATTCGTCAGGATGATCATTTTCGCATTAGTCGCAAGATTCGTGAAACAGTCGTTTTTGCCCAGCAAAATCTCATCAAAGATCCGCCGTTCACCAATATGGACTTGGTCACCTGTCGAAACATGTTGATCTATTTGCAGCCGATATTACAACGCAAGGCGATGGAGTTGTTCAACTTTTCATTAAGGCCTGAAGGCATCTTGTTTTTGGGAGCCAGTGAAACGATTGGCGAGATGGAAAGCTATTATGAACCACTGCATCACAAATGGAAAATTTACCGCTCACGCGGCAAGAAAAACATAGGGGCTGTGATTACCGACCCCATAGCCATGATGCAACAGCGTGAAGCTGCTGCCGAACGCCATGCACCATGCGCAATCACCAGCAGGGCTTATGCACTGAGTGTGCAAGATCATGAGCGCACACTGGAGCGGTTGATACAATCGATTACGGGTGATTATTTACTGCTGGCACTGGTGGTGAATGAGCAGCAAGAGCTACAATATGTGGCCGGAGACACCGCAGGGTTCTTCAAGATACCATCGGGTAAAGTAAGCAATAATATCACCAAATTGGCAGTGAAAGAGCTGGCTATTCCGCTTTCCACAGGCATTCAAAAAGCCTTCAGCAAAGAACAAGATATTATTTATTCCAACATCAGCATCCATCATGGCGATACGACGATTCTCTATGATATGAAGGTTCGGCTTTTACCAAAAAAGAAAGGGCAGCTACCGCTTGCCGGCGTGTTCCTCAAGGAGACTCGCACACTGCTACCCAAACTCGATGATCTTGATAGCGACCATATCTATGATGTCGGCAAAGAGGCACAGCAACGGATCATGGATTTGGAGCAATCCCTACAGTTCCACAAAGAGAATCTGCAAGCCACTGTGGAAGAGTTGGAAACCTCCAACGAAGAGTTGCAAGCCACCAATGAAGAGCTCATGGCCAGCAATGAAGAGTTACAAAGCACCAATGAAGAGCTGCAATCGGTGAATGAAGAGCTGTACACGGTCAATGCCGAATATCAGAACAAAATCATTGAGTTGACTGAATCCAATAACGATTTGGAAAATCTGAATGCCAGCACGCAAATTGCCACGATATTCCTCGATGAGAATCTCAATATTCGCAAATACACGCCGATGCTATCACGCATCTACAAAATCATTGAATCGGATATCGGCAGGCCATTCAGTCATTTATCCCATCATTTGTCCGATATTGAGCCCACAACCTTGATTGCAAAAGTGCTGAACCATGATGATAAAATTGAAATGGAAGTGAGTACGGATCAGGGTGACAGATATTTGATGCGGATTCAGCCTTATCATATTGCGGCTGATGTTTATTCTGGTGTTGTTCTAACCTTTATTGATGTGAACGCCTATCATGCCGAACATGCCCTGTTGCAGGCAGTGATGGATAGTATGCTGGATGCCATCCTGATTATCGATGCCGAAGGTATCATTCAACAATGTAATCCTGCGATTGAAACGATACTGGGCTATCAGCCTGAAAACCTTCTGGGTAAAAACATTAAGCAGATTATCCCCAGTGGCGCAGATCGCACACAGCATGATGATTACATCAAAAACTACATAAAAACAGGCGAAGCCAAAATTATTGGTATTGGCCGTCAGGTAAAGGCGCTGTGTCAAAGTGGAAAAGTCAAAGCATTGCATTTGTCCATTGTCGAAGTGAAAGGAGGCGAACGGCGATTATTTTCGGGTGTGCTTCGGGAATTGGGAGATGATGCATGAATGCAGAACAAAAATCGCGCCAAGCGAACCTTCATTTTGCCGAACTTGAACAGTAAGCGTTAAACCTTATCAAAGTCAAACCCAGCAAGGCAAAAAAACATCACCGCAAGGACACAAAAAACCTCATCCATCAACTTCAGGTTTATCAGGCTGAACTTGAGATTCAGAATGAAGAATTGCGTGAATCTCAAGAGGCGTTACTAACATCACGTGACCGACTTTATCATCTTTATCATGAGGCTCCGGTGGGTTATGTCTCGTTGGATAAGGCGGGCATCATTCGTGAAGTGAATCAGCGTTTGGCGACTCTGTTGAATTTACCTGTTGATGATTTAATCCATAAACCGCTGGTGAATTTTATACACCCCAGTGATCGCGATATATTTCTGGGTCGTTTTCGTGCTTTTCACCATGCACCCGAAGGCAAAAGTATGGAAATCCGGCTGGACTGTAAAGATCACTCACTGTGTTATGCCTTGCTTGAAGGGCGCGCAGTCAAAGAAGTCCAGAGTTCAAATGCCAATGAACCCCTGATGTTATTGACCATCAGTGATATCACAGCACGCCGTGATGCTGAGGCGAATTTACGTTTGGCGGATCAAATTATTCAGTCGGCACAAGAATCGATCCTCGTGACAGACAAACATGGCAAAATGATCAACGTGAATCCATGTTTTGAAAAAGTTACGGGTTACACAAAAGCTGAGGTAGTAGGCAAGAACCCGAGTATGCTTCAATCCGGCAGGCAGAGCACAGAATTTTATAATGCCATGTGGAAAAAACTGTTGGATACGGGAGTGTGGCAGGGAGTAGTGTGGAATAAACGTAAAAATGGCGAGGAGTATGCAGAAAGACTGACCATCAATGCCATTTATGGTGACAGACGTGAAGTGACCCACTTTGTCGGCGTGTTTACCGATATTACCGATCAGCTTGAGCTGGAAGAACAGCTGCGCCAATCGCAGAAAATGGAAGCTATCGGCACACTGGTCGGTGGCATTGCGCACGATTTTAATAATATGCTGGCAGGTATTGTTGGTAATCTGTTTCTGGCTCAGAAAAAGACCCAAGGCCAACCGGAAGTCACAGAAAAACTGGATCGCATTGAGCACTTGAGCAAAGAAGCTGCAAAAATGATCAATCAAATGCTGACCTTTGCTCGCAAGGGCGTTGTGCAGATGTCGCCCTTGTCTCTGAATACATCAATGAGCACAATTCTTGAAGCCGTTGGTAAGGTGACCGTACCGGAAAACATCAACCTTGAATTCGACATGGGTCGTGATGCTCTGGTGATTGAAGCTGATGCCACGCAACTGCAACAGGTGATGATTAATTTATTGACGAATGCGCGTGATGCCTTAAAAGACCAGAAGGATGCACACATAAAAATCACGTTGGAAGCCTATGAAGCCGATCAACAGTTTTTGATTACACACCATATTACTACTGATTCCAATCACTTTGCCCATTTGAGCATTACTGATAATGGATGCGGTATCTCAAAAACTGTGCAACAACATGTTTTTGAGCCTTTTTACACCACCAAGAGTGTGGGTGAAGGCACCGGCCTTGGATTGGCGATGGTGTATGGCGCGATACAAACCCATCATGGCGTGATTTATATTGAAAGCACTGCGGGGGTTGGTACAAACTTTCATCTTTATTTCCCCTTGCTTGACGTTGAAGCGAAGCCTGTCATCAGTATGAGTGAAACGCTCTTGCCCGGGAGTGGCGAAACGATTTTGATTGTTGATGATAATGATGTTGTCCGCGAGGTCACTGTCGAAGCTCTGAAAGATAATGGTTATCAAACTCACCAGGCTACTGATGGTCTGAATACACTGAAGTTGTTTGAAGCACACTACAATGAGATTGATCTGGTGATATTGGATATTGTCATGCCGGGCATGAATGGTGGTGAAGTGGCTAAGGAGATGCGGAAAATACGTCCTGATTTACCGATCATATTTATGACCGGTTATGATAAAGAGCATGTGTTTAGTGAACAGGGAGCTTTGGATCATTGTCAAATCATCACCAAGCCCTTTCAGTTTAATGCCTTGAGCCAGACGATGCGGGAACTACTGGACTGATCCGATAGAGAACCCCTCTTTTGAGACAAAAAGAAACATCTATTGGAAACCACAATACGGGTTGATCTGCCACACATGAAATATCTTTAATCGCGCCAAAACTCAGGAATCAATAACACAAAAAACGTATATATTTCTAAACGTCCGAGCAGCATGGAAAAAATCAGCACCGACTTTGCCATATCCGGCAACGATTCATAATTCCCCGCAGGGCCAACCTGCCCAAAGCCAGGCCCGGTATTGGTAATGCACGCAGCCGCAGCGGTGAATGAGGTAATCATATCCACGCCGGACATGGCCACCAACGCCGCAACAATCACATAACAAACAATAAATAAAACCGCAAAACCCCATAAGGCTTCAGTCACATCCGGTGTGATACGATGGCGACCCATTTTCACATGAATCACGCCATGCGGATGCACCAAGCGGCGGATTTCACGCACACCTTGCCGAAACAGCAACAGGATGCGCACCACTTTCATGCCGCCACCGGTTGAGCCGGCGCACGCACCAACAAACATAGTCAACAACAACAATAACGTTGCCCCCGGTGGCCAGAGACTATAATCACTGACCGCAAAGCCTGTTGTCGTGGCAATCGAAACCACATTAAACAACACATCAATCGCATCATCGCTACCGCTCGATGCCAGAATAAAGCTGATCAACATCACCAGCACACTGATCCAGATAATATAAGTGCGAAACTCTTCATCCTTAAAATACGTACGCAGCGAAAAGCCGCGCAGAGCGGCTGCAAAATGCAATGTAAAGTTGATGCCGGCCAACACCATAAAAAAAACACCAATTAACTTTAAGACCGGGCTATCAAAATAACCAAAACTGGCATCATGGGTTGAAAAGCCACCAATCGCGACCGTACACATGGCATGGTTGATCGCATCAAAACCATTCATGCCACCCAGATAATATGCCAACGCACAAATTACAGTCATGCCCAGATACAAATACCATAATAATTTTGCCGTTTCGGTTACCCGCGCGGTCAGTTTATCTTTCACCGGCCCCGGCGTTTCCGCCTTGAACAACTGCATACCACCGACACCCAACAACGGCATGACCGCCACGGCTAAAACGATGATACCCATGCCACCGAGCCATTCCTGCATAGAACGCCAAAACAAAATCGAACGCGGCAAATCATCGAGTCCGGACAATACGGTTGCCCCTGTGGTGGTTAAGCCGGAAGCCGATTCAAACATAGCATCGACCATCGATGGCAATGTCCCCGTTGTCCAAAAGGGTACCGCGCCAATCAAGGCCAGCGTCAGCCATGCCAGAGCAACAATCATAAACCCATCGCGATGGGTTAAACGCTCCGGTGCTCCCCCGCCATAACGGATCATTGCCAGCCCCAACAGAATCACAATCGCACCGGCTTCCAAAAACTCAGCTATATGGCCGGCATCGTAATATACCGCTACCAAAGCCGGCACCATCATGCTGCCGCCGTAAAGTACGACTAAAACCCCGATCGTCCAAATCACTCCTTTAGGATGCATGCACACTACCCGCGACAAGCAACGCAGTTGACCTCATCAAAAGAACTCCAAATGCACTTCAAACAACTTCTCAATCGCGGCAACCGAATCACTGGTTGTCACCATCAACACATGATCATGGGCTTGCACCTTCAGATCACCATTGGGCACAATCACTTCACCATCACGCAAAATCGCGCCAATGACCGTATCCTCCGGCAAGTTCAGTTCTCGCAACGCGATATTCAAAATCATACTCGTTTCCAGCGCCTCGGCTTCCAGCACTTCCAGATTCCCATCGGCCAGTGATGCCATGCCATGAATCCGACCCTTGCGCACAAAGCTCAAAATCGATGCGACCGTAGAAAGACGCGGTGATACCGTCACATCGAGCCCAATCTGACGCACCAACTGTCCATAAATTGAACGGTTCACCAAGGTGACCACATGCGGCACGCCATAGCGCTTGGCAATTAAACTACTGAGGATATTGGTCTCGTCATCATTGGTCATGGCGAGAAAATCATCCATTTTATCAATATTTTCTTCTTCCAATAATTTCTGATCCAAGGCATCGCCATGAATCACCACCACATTATCAAAATGATCCGATAACCACTCGGCACGTTCTTTATTGTGTTCAATTAATTTCACCAGCGAGCCTGCTTTCTCCAGCTCCTTGGCCACGATAAAACCAATATGACCACCGCCGACCATCAATACATTTCGCCCTTGTGGCGAATGGCAGGTGAAATCCAGCACCCGCATCAATGGATCAAGCTGCTCCTTTGCCACCGCCATATAAATACTATCACCGGCCAGCAACACAGTTTTACCATTGGGCACACGCCAGCGTCCGTTGTGTTCATGTGCCACCACATAGACACGCAAATCACCCATCACTTCAGGCAATTCCATCAACGACAAACCGGCTAAATTACTCTTCGGACGCACGGTAATTTCAACCAATTGAATTGCACCATCAAAAAACTCTCGGGCATCGAGCGCACTCGATACATTCAAGCGCCCCATCACTACTTTCGCTGCCTCACCTTCCGGTGAAATAATCACATCAATCGGCAGATCATCCCGCCCGATCAAGCCCGCATGCTCCACATAATCCGGCTCACGCACACGCGCCAGCTTGATCGGCACCTTAAATAAGGAGTGCGCCACCTGGCAGGCCAGCATATTCACTTCATCGTTGGTGGTCACTGCGATCAATAAATCGGCATTTTTCGCACCCGCCTGCTCCAGAATACTGGGGTAGGAAGCTTTACCACACACCGTTTTCACATCCATGGCATCGGCGATCACCTGCAAACGATCCGCATCCTGATCCACCACCGATACATTATTACCCTCAGCAGATAAGCGGCGAGCGATGTGATAACCCACTTCCCCAGCCCCTAGAATGACAACATTATTCATGGGGACTCCTGCTCTTTCTGCTGAACCAGTCCGAAGGCTTTAATTTTGCGATGCAACTGACTGCGTTCCATACCAATATCTGCTGATGTTCGACTGATATTCCAATCATGTTTATGCAAATGTTGCATCAAATAAATGCGTTCAAACGCTTCACGCGCATCATGAAAACTATCCGTATTATCTTCAGAACCAATACCTTGCGACATCAACCCGGCCGGAACGGATTGCGACGATGTTCGCTGCATTGACGATTGATCCGGCGGCAGCATGGTCGATAAAGTCATTTCTTCACCCGGCATAAGAATATGACAACGCTCAATATAATTACGCAATTCACGCACATTACCCGGCCAGTCGTATGATTTTAATGCTTCAACCACAGCCGTCTCAAAACGAATCGCCTTGCCACCTAAAATATTAGCCTGCTCATTGGCCAGCGTTTCCAGCAATAGCGACAAATCATCGAGCCGCTCTTTTAATGATGGCATACGGATCGATACCACATTCAAACGATAATAAAAGTCTTCCCGTAAACGGCCATCACGCAAAGCTTGTTCCAAGTCGCCCGTGCTCGCTGCAATCAAACGCACATTGCTCGGCAACGGTGCGGGGTTGCCCAAGCGTTGAATCACGCGTTCCTGCAAGACCCGCAAAACCTTGGCCTGTGCTGCCAGACTCAGTTCCGTCACCTCATCAAAAAACAACGAACCCAAATGTGCGGATTCAAAGCTGCCACGCTGAGCATGCAAGGCACCGGAAAAAGCACCTTTTTCATGCCCGAACAATTCCGAATCCATACGTCCCGTCACGACACTGGCGGTGTTTACTTCGACAAATGGAAAGTCTTTTCTATTCGATGTGGCATGCAACATACGCGCCGCCACCGCCTTTCCCGTTCCATGTTCGCCCAACAGCAAGACTGGAGCATCGGAGAGCGCAAGGCGTTTAATCAAGGCTCGGACTTCGCGAATCGCAGCGCTATCACCAATTAATTCCTGCCGACTTTGATGTACCACGTCCTGACGTTTTAAATCTCGGTTCTCCTGTTCCATGCGGCGTTTTTGCACCGCATTGCGCGCCAAAATCATCAAACGATCAAACGATAAGGGTTTCTCCACAAAATCGAATGCCCCCTGTCGTGTCGCTCTTACTGCTGTATCAATGGTGGCGTGGCCGCTCATCATAATCACCGGTAAATGTTCATCCATCTGATGGATGCGCGCCAAGGTTTCCAGACCATCGATACCCGACATCCAAATATCAAGCAACACACAATCCACCGGCTGTTTGCGTAAACGCACAATGGCTTCTTCACCGGATGCAGCAGTCACCACCTGATACGCCTCATCCTCAAACAAGCCCTGTAGGGAATCGCGAATCGGCTCTTCATCATCCACAATCATGATGCGTGCAGTCATGTCTCCTCCTCGGTCATATATCCCTCTCCAATCATGTTGTTTGCTTCGATCATGTAACCTCTTGAATATGGCGGGGCAACTTCAAACAAAAATGGGTTGGTTTGGATAATGAAAGCAAACTGAGATCACCGCCATGATCTTCAGCAATACGCTTGGCAATCGACAAGCCCAAACCGGATCCATCCGACTTGGTTGAATAATATGCTTCAAACAATCGCGCCGCTGCCTGTTCATCAATGCCGTCACCATCATCTTCAACATGCCATGCGGCAAACTCATCACTCACTTCCGCATACAAACGCACCGCACACGTTTCAGATGTTGCAGCCAGCGCATTATCCATCAAATTGATCAACACCTGTCGCATCTGATCCGGATCACAGCAGCAATGCGAATGGTCATCGGTATCAATTTTGACCGATACCCGGTTATAACCATGAAACAATTCATCCATATCGCTAAGCAGACTATTCACCGGCACATCGCGCAACTTGGGCTGTGGCATACGTGCCAGCGTGGAGAAGTCTGAGATCAAGCGCTGCAAACGTTCCGTTTGGTCAATAATAGCTTTCGTACAGACATCAAATACCTGCTGATTATCCACCTGTGAGCGAAAGCGCCGCTGCAAACGCTCTGCTGATAACTTGATAGGGGTGAGTGGGTTCTTGATTTCATGCGCCAAGCGCCGTGCTACTTCCGCCCATGCCTTGCTCTTCTGTGCTTCAGCCAGCGCCGAAATATCATCAATCACCAACAAAAAACCCGAGAAACCCGTTCCGCTGGCGCTCAAACGCACCCCGCGCGCCAAGACATGCATGCTCTTACCTTCGGCCAACGGAATATCAAATTCGCGCTGCAAGTAATCTTCTTCCTGCAGCAGCAGGGCATTATAAAACTCGCCAATATCATGCAAATTACCCTGGCTAAGGCGCAAAAAGTCAGCGCTTGGTGCCCAATCAGCCGGCAATTGCAAAATATCCCGCACCGCTTGATTAAGCAAACGTACACGTCCATCGGCATCCACTAACACCACACCCGACTGCAAATTGGCCAGCAACGACTCCAGCACATATTGACGTTGGCGACTGCTATCCAAAGCCTGTGTCAAATCAGCCTGAGCCTGCTCAATGGCTTCAACATTTTGCTTTAAGCGGGTCACCATGGTATTAAATGAACGTCCCAACGAGCCCAATTCATCACGCGGGGAAGCGGATATTTCCACATTCAAATCACCCTCGGTCACCCGGTGCAAAGCCTCGGCCAAATCACCAATCGGTGCGGTCAATCGGCGTGCAAATAACAACGCAACCACACCAGCCAACAACACCACCACCAGGGTCACAAACAACATCACATGCGTAAATGTCGCGCGAATAGTCTGGCGATTGCGCTCCAATTGGCGATAATTACGATAATCAGCTTCCACAGAGCGGGCATTTTGAATCACCCCTGCCGGCAACGACACCTCCACCCGCAACAAACCCAACACCGATGTCGAGCCAACCAGCGGCGCATAACCCACCGCCACTTCCGAATCACCGTGTGTCACCAGTTCTGTAAGCACACGCCCCAAACGCATCGACAAACGTGCGGTATCACTTAACGGGCTCGTCTGCAGAGCAGTTAATTCTCCGGCTTGAATGCCACCCACCTGGCGTTCATTGACATCAAAGAGTTCAACCTTCTGCCAGCCTTCCGACTTACTGATTTCAACCAGGTAAGCATTGCTGCTGCGATAATCCAGTTGTCCGGTGACTGCAGCCAGCAGCGCGGTATCGGTGATATAATCCAGCAAATTGCGTTTCATATCCTTTTCGACACGCTCATAAAAGCCTTGTGCCAAATTCAAAGCACGATCCAGTAATGTATCCACACGCACATCGAACCAGACATCCATGCCTTTATCGACCATCTGGCTGGCCGCCATCTGAATCACCATCGCAGGCACCAGCAACATCGCCACCATGGCAATGACCAACTTGGCACGCAAACGCGAACCGGGTGCAGGTTCATCGGTTTCACGCAACAAACGAATACCATAACGTACAAGCAACAGCGCCATAATCAGCATCAAGCCCACATTCACCCAGGCTAAAAAACCGCTACCATCATCGGCTCTAGGCCATAACATCACCGTCACACTCAGCAACACCAGAGCCATCAACAAGGGGATCAGGCGCATGACATGCGGTTTGGCCATGTTCTGTTTACTCACATCCGATTTGCTCACGTTCGGTTCACTGACATTCGACTCCGTCACGGCAGCTTAAATCCCGCTTGCATTGAATCGACTGTCGACGGCCACAATCCAGCCCACCAGGCGTGATTCGCATCGCCGACATGAATTTCGATCTTCACCAAAGCTCGATAATCAATGCCCGCAACTAACAAACTGCGATCCAATACCGGAAAACGATGCAAACGCATAAGAAAATCAATCGCATTATTGATTTGAAAAACACGATGTGAAATACCACTGGAGACATCAATCAATAACCAGCTATGACTGAGTAAATCCGGTTCAACACGACGGATCACGCTAATTTCACCAATGGTTTCATTCAGCCAGTAATCACGTACCTTGCCTATCTTCAAATACCATTCCGTCGCCACCGCAATACCATCTTGCATCGGCAGGCGAAACTGATCGACATCAATATTCAGTTTGGCCGAGCAATAAATCACCTTCTTGTCCACATGAATTTGAAGTGCTTGCGATTCATCCGCGACAGCGCTGACTTGACCAGCCATAAACATCAGCAGGCCTAAAACCAGCCCCCATGGATCCCATTTTATACTTGATTCACACATCTGGCCGGAGTGTAGCAGCAGATGTGAGCGAGTTCGATGTTCAAGCCGGATTAACTGCAATCACAGAGCAGACAAACAATCGTGAGCATGCATTTCTGTGTGCTTCCCCGGTCTCTGCTTGCGGATAAATTCACTGCTCAATCCACTACTGGAGCTGCAACTGAGTTGCAGCTTGTTTTACACCTCCGGCAAGGTTAGAAAGCTGCCATGCGTTATATTGTATCCAGTCTTTTATCCTTGTTGCTCTTCACTCCATTGTGGTTGACCACCAGCTTTGCCGCCGATTTTGATATTTACCAATCCGACTATAAACCCTTGCAAATCGCCCTGCTTATTGATGCAGATGCCAGCGATGCCAACCCATCGGATCAGCGCAACCCGTATCAACACAAGCTGTATCAAATCGCTGCAAACGACCTCACCTCAAGCCAATCCTTCACCATGATCAATCCCATGGCCTTTCTTGCCAGCCCGGCAGAAACCATACAACAGCTTGATTACAGCGACTGGCGTTTGATTGGCACCGATATTTTGGCCGTATGTCGCATCCATCGTTCCGGCTCCGACACCATCAGCGTGGATATTCAGGTGCATGACCCCTTTCGCAACAAACAATTGCTATCACTGCGCATTGAAGGGGCACAATCGGATTTGCGGCTACTCGCACATCGCATTGCCGATCAAGTTTATCAGGCGGCACTCGGCATTCCCGGTTATTTCACCAGCCATTTGCTCTATGTCGTCAAACGCGGCGAATATTCTGATTTGATGTACATGGATCAGGATGGGGCGAACAAACAAACCGTCGGTAAAAACTTCACCCTGTTATTATCACCGGACTGGTCACCAAATGGGCATCAGGTTGCACTCAACACCTATGTTGGCAATCACCCCAGACTCGAATTTTTTGATCTACGCAGCGGCAAACGCACTGCCTTTGGAAACTTTAAAGGGCTCAACAGCACACCAGAGTTTTCACCCGACGGGC
>CAYOTF010000051.1:0-2637 GCA_964406805.1 uncultured Zetaproteobacteria bacterium
ATTTTACGACTTCGTCAGAGGCAACACCAACGGCAACAGTATTGCCTAAGCTGGCGCAGTATTCCAATAGAGCGAGATGCCCAACATGCAATAAATCAAATGTACCTACGGTATAAACAACCATTCTTTTATAATCCTTTTAATAGTATTAGCTTCGCGACTAAGGTAGCACACACTTCAAGTGAAGTAGAATTATATAATTACAAGGAATCAGAATGACAACAAAACCTCAACAGCCCACCATACTCTCTTATGTAAAGGATCTTCCCAACCTTTGCTCCCTGGCAGGCTTGGCTTGTACCGTGCTTGCCATTTATTTCTGCATCAAAGGTGTTTATGCCGCTGCCATGATTGGCATGATTTGGGCTGTGGCTTTTGATTGGGCAGATGGGCTTGTTGCACGCCGAATGAAAGGGCGCACAGGCGATGATAGCAAATTTGGTGGGCAACTGGATGTATTGATTGATATTGTAAGCTATGGCGTTACGCCTGCTATGCTGCTTTTAAGCTATGGGGAGTTTTCCCCTGTATTTCTGGTCGGTGCATTTCTGATGGTCGCGACCAGTGCGCTACGCTTGAGTTACTTCAGTACATTCGGTCTTGCCGGCGGCACAAAATACACTGGCTTGGCGCTGGATAACAACAGCATTTTACTTGTTTTTATCGTTCTGTTTTCGAGTCTTTTTGATAAGGCAGTGTTTGCTATCATTCTCTATGTCTGTTGCATGATTATTATAGCATTGAATGTATCACAAATTAAAACACCAAAACTATCCGGCAAGCCCATCAATGTTGTTATTCTAGCCATCTATACTCTTGGCATATCCGCCATATATGGCTGGAAACTTTTATAAGATTTAAGCAGCATCCAGCCTGCCATCTCGCGATCATAAAATACAACAACGATAGGAATTACTGTGAAAATAACACCCAATGTCGTAGCGCAACATAGCGCTGTAGAATATAAACTTACGCTCAACAACACAGATAACATTGAATCCATCGAAGTGCTTTCTCGCGGTGATTATTACCATAAAGATAGTCTCGATTATACCATCGTAAACAATAGAATTGTATTTACCTACGCCATGCCTCATCTCGGTGAATTTGTGATCAAGGTGAATTTCACCTATAAAGAATCAAAAATAGTGTGCCTGTATTGCCTCGATGCAGCGATGATTCAACTAAGGCCATTAAAGGGTGATTTGCATATGCACTCCATCTGTTCCGATGGAAAAACGACACCGTTTGCTATGGCTATGGCTTCTTTGGGCGCTGGCATGGATTTCATGAGTGTGACAGATCATGATAATTATGGCGGTTCACTGCAGGCGATAGAAAAAGTAAAAGAAAATAATATTGATCTTTTGGTGTTGGCTGGTGAAGAAGTCAGTGTTGGTGGAAAAAAAGATATGTCTATTGCATTAGGAAATGGGCACATTTTGTCCATTCATGCCAACAAATCCATAGAAGATCAACGCAAAGATGTTAAAAAATATGAGGCTGAACTCCAGGATATAACCGCAGCATTAAAAACAGAAGATATTGATGAGAATATCGACCCTGCGCATTATGCAAAGAACATTTGGGTGATCAATAAAATCAAAGAAGCCAAGGGCATTTCAATATTAGCTCATCCAAACTGGGTGTACCGGGATGGCAAGTATCATTTGCACCAAGCTTTTTACAAAGAGATGTTAAAGACTTCCCACCTGGATGGTGTTGAAGTGTTTGGCGAAGAGAAAATAAAAGAACACAACAACATGACCCATTTAACAGCGCTTCAAACAACAAATAAGCATAAATATCTAGCCCCATTTGCCAATTCTGATGCGCATGATAGTGACCATGAAGTAGGAGATCGATTTACTATTCTTTTCGTAAAAGAAAAATCTGCTTCAAATATCATCGCGGCTATCCAACAGGGGCTTACGTGCGCGATATTTAAACGAGAAAATTATGAACATCAATTTATAGGCAAAGATGCGTTGGCTCAATATGTCTATTTTTTAATTAAAGAGTATTACCCCAAGCATAATAGCCTTAAAAGCAGATTAGCTAAGCTTTATATTGATCAATTAATCAATGGTGAACAGTTTGATCGTAAGATACAAATTGTTCAACAACGCTTAGAGAGTCATAGCAATAGTTTTTTTTCAATCCAATGAGCCATTTGCAAAAATTCTACGCCCTTGGAGCGTCCCCAGCCATAGCCTAAAGGCGAGGGGTTACAGCCCCCCTATCGGGGACTCTAAACTAAAGTGCAATCGCGGCGGTTCATCCTTGTTCAATACCGCCTTCAAACCAATGGCATCATAGACATATTCATCCGCGCCCGTAGCCAGTTTGCTCACCCTATCCGGTTCTCCAAAACGCGCTTTCAGGGTTTCTAGCGAGACAATCAGATTCGGGATCAAGGTCAGTTCAGCAACAATCGCATCATGGACACGCGTAACATCATCTGCCGCCAAATTCATCCTCGCCACCTGATCCGGATACAAATGTGGCACTGTAGCGCGTGCTTCAATCGCTTTAAGTTGATCAGCCCCCACATCAAGCAAAAGCACCACCTTGGTATGATCGGCAATAGCCGGAAAAAATGCCTCCAATTTCAAGCCGGCCTTGGCATGCCCCAGC
>CAYOTF010000051.1:2647-15840 GCA_964406805.1 uncultured Zetaproteobacteria bacterium
GGATATATATACAACGCCACATCACTCTTACTTTTGAGTATTCTCTCAGCTTGTTGCAACCGCGTCACACCCAAGGTCACACCCAGCACATGCAAATGCCCCTGTGCATCAACATGGGTGGTTTCCACATTGCCATCGCCCTGCTGATAACGCCCACTGCTCCAAACAAACACCGCCGTTGTAATCAGCACAACGCCCAATAACATCCACAAGGCTATGCGGTCACTCGATTTCTTTTTGTGTTTTGCTGTCATCGTCTCTCTCGTTTATCGCTCATTAGCCCGGATTATTCATGAATCGCTGTGATGATCGCGCCGAACCTTTGTTCGCAACGAATTCCGAGGAGGGAGACTGTAGCAATGCATACGGACGACTGACAAGGGATTTGTTGCGGACAAAGGAACAAGCGAGGGCGCAGCAGTATTTATGAATAATCCGGGTTAGTAGCAACCACGGCGCGAATGGAGTTTGATCACAACCATTGCAACGGTGCTTCCTGCATGGCCGAGGCCTGCTCTTTCAAGCTCAGAATATGACTCTCCCAAAACTGCTGCGTATTAAACCACGGAAAAGCGCGCTGAAATGCCGGATCCTGCCAGCGTTCTGCCAGCCAGGCAGCATGGTGCATCATACGCAAGGTACGCAGCGGTTCAATCAAGGCCAGCTCGCGCCGATCCACATCATGAAATTGACTGTAAGCGGTCAGCACGGTATCGAGCGCCGCAGTCATTTGCTCCCGCTCGCCGGATAAAAACATCCATAGATCCTGAATCGCCGGCCCCATGCGGGCATCATCAAAATCAACAATATAAGGCGCGCCGTGTTTCCATAAAATATTACCCGGATGAGCATCACCATGCAGTCGGATATAACGCGGCTGCACCGCATCAAAAGCCAATTCAATGTGCTCCAACAGATCTTCTGCCAGGCGTTCATAAGCCGGCCGCAATTCTGCCGGAATAAAATCATGCTGCATAAGATATTCATACGCATCATCACCAAAGGTAAACACATCCAAGGCAGGCCGATGCTCAAAATCAGCCGCCGCACCCAAGGCATGGATGCGTCCGAAAAAGCGACCAAGCTGCTGCAAATGAGTTTCACTCTCCAGATCCGGTGCGCGCCCTGCCTGCAAAGGATAAAGCGCAAAACAATGGCCGTTGAAATGGTGCAGACTCGAACCTGCAATCAATAATGGTGGCACTACCGGAATATCGAGCTCCTGCAACTCCAGTGTAAACGCATGCTCTTCCAGAATTGCTGCATCACTCCAGCGCCTGGGGCGATAAAACTTCGCTACCACAGGCAAAGCATCGTCGAGGCCGATCTGATACACACGGTTTTCGTACGAATTCAGTCCCAGCTGATAACCGTCACATAAGAAACCCAGGCTCTCAATGGCCTGCAAGACCTGCTCAGGACCAAGATCATAAAACGAAGCTGTTTGACTGGATACAATCGACATGCCGACAGCGTATCGGCAAACATCGGCGTTGTCTGTTCAACTCTGCAGTTTGTGACTCACATCACAGATTCGCACCCGTTCACTCAACACCCTTCGCCAATGTATCATTTTATTACCCAACACTTACTCTGCCGCACTCTTTTCACCCTTGCGCTTTGGTTAATCGCAGCACTGATTATGTCGGCCTGTTCAACATCTGTTCAATCTGTTTCTCCGCCTCATCTCACTCTGCAAAACATAAAAAAAGAAGCCTCCACGCCTCCCCAACCGCCCAAGAAAGGCGCTTCGCTCAGCAGCAATGTGGCACAAAAGAAACAACAGTTTTTTAACTTCATGAAACCCATCGTGATGGCTGAAAATGAAAGAATAAGAGTGCAGCGTCAAAATATTATTCATTTAAAAGAAAAAACGACCCTAAACAGCGATGAGCAAGCCCAATTGCGTCATTTAACACACCAATATCAGCTCCCGGTCAGCATCCAGCCGGGGCCTGGTTTGTGGCAGGCAATGCTTAATCGCGTCGATATTATTCCTCTCGACCTGGCCTTGGCGCAAGCGGCCAATGAATCGGCCTGGGGTAAGTCTCGCTTTGCCCGTGAGGGTAACAATTATTTTGGCCAATGGTGTTTTCGCAAAGGTTGCGGCATTGTGCCACGTCAGCGGAAAAACAATGCAACGCATGAAGTGCGGCGCTTTAACAATGCCGTAGAATCGGTGCATGCATATATGAAAAACATCAACACATCAGCGGCCTATCGTGATTTAAGGCAACAGCGCAGCCTGTTACGTCAACACCAAAAAACAATCCATGCCGAGCTGCTGGCCAATGAATTAAACCATTATTCCCAGCGTGGCATGGCCTATGTTAAAAGTATTCAAGCCATGATTCGTAACAATCGAACCCTGGTTGCTCAGGCCACGACATTACCTGTGCGCGTGGATTAATCGATTAAGCGATTTCCGGGTGATGCCAGATGGACTTGCCATCACTTTCCTTGTGAATGCGCTGCATCATGGAGCGATGCGCATCATGTTCATGATCGGCGATAGGTAAGGCTTTTCGTTGCATCATACTGGCTGTTTCAGCCTGCTCATCACGCCCACGCGATTGCTCGGGCAATTGCACAAAACTGGAGGCTGGCAAACTGGGAATATCCATACCCAGAGAGAATTGCCGGCCACCTGTCATACCCAGATACACTTCCGCCAGCAATTCCGAATCCAACAAGGCTCCGTGCAATTCACGGTGACCGCGTTCAATCTGATAACGATCACACAAGGCATCCAGACTGTTTCTCTGATTGGGGTGTTTCTTGCGTGCAAACGCCAGCGTATCAATGACCTTTACATCCTGAATGGTGGGGAAATCGTTGATACGCAATTCATTCATAATAAAACCCAAATCGAAGGAGGCATTATGAATCACCAACGTAGCGCCGGCGATGAAATCGAGGAACTGCTGGGCAATGTCTTTAAATGTCGGCTCGTTTTTAACCCGGGCATTATTGATGCCGTGAATGCGCACGACTTCAGCAGGAATATCACGTTCAGGATTAATAAACTGGTGAAAGACATGTTTTTCACCCGATAGCACTTTACGATTGAGCACTTCAATCGCGCCAATTTCAACCATGCGATCACCACTGAGTGGTGAAAGACCGGTCGTTTCTGTATCCAGCATAATTAATCGCATTCGCTACTCCGGTTTGATTGCAAAACCCAGATAATTCACCGACAAATCATCCGAAAGAGAAAATTGATCGCTAAGCATCGCGTAACTCATGCCGCGCAAATCTTTGATCTGCAAATCGGCCGCACGCAAAGCGGTATTCATTTCCGATGGTTTAATGAACTTGGCATATTCATGGGTGCCTTTGGGCAACCACCCGAGCACATATTCCGCACCCAGAATCGCTTTAATGTACGACACCGGATTCCGGTTCAAGGTAGCAAAAAAGAAATGGCCGCCGGGTTTAATCATGGATGCACAAGCCGCTACCGTGCGCGGCACATCCGGCACATGCTCCAACACTTCAAGGCAGGTCACCGCATCGTAATCATCACCATGCAATTCTGCCCAAAGCTCTGCATCATTTTCGATATATTCAACTGCCACGCCGGATTGTTCGGCGTGCAGTCTGGCGACATTCAAGGCTTTAGGCGAACGATCTATGCCTGTCACCGTTGCACCACGTGATGCCATGCCTTCCGCCAGCAGACCACCGCCACAACCGACATCGAGAATGCTCGCATCAGACATATTTAATTGACGAGCAATATAATCAAGCCGTAGCGGATTGATTCGGTGCAAGGGTTTGAATTTTCCGGTCGGATCCCACCATTCTTCAGCCATCGCCTCAAACTTGGCGATTTCATCTGGATCAAAATGACTCTGTGCATTAAACGGCTGCTCTATCTGCATAAGCGAAATCCTGGCCACCCACGCGGATGATAGCAAGGCCTATATGGCCGTGGCATAGTTGTTGCTGACTGTATAAAAACAACGGAATGGAAATACTGATTTAATCGTTATAAAACACCTGCAATCTTTAAGGAGAGTTTATATGTCAAATGAAATCATCATTGGTCGCCAACCCATTTTTGACCGTGATTTTCGTGTTTCCGCCTATGAGCTGCTGTATCGCAACACCGATACAACCGACAGCGCCGCCATGACAGCACAAGTGGTGGTCAATACCCTGATTGATCTTGGTCTGGAAAACGTAGCCGGCTCCTTACCTGTGTTTTACAATGTTGATGAAACCTTCTTGCTCAATGAAACTGAATTAACACAAGCCCTGCCACCCGAACTTGTTTATTTTGAACTATTGGAAACGGTGCCGCCCACGCCCGAAGTATTGGCCGCCTGCCAATGTTTAAAGGATAAAGGTTACAAGCTGGCACTCGATGATGTGATCGACATTGAAAGCGCCCGTCCCTTTATCGACTATCTGGATGTTATCAAAATCGATTGGCTGGCAGCCTCAAACCCTGCAGCCATTGTGAAAGAATTCCGACGCTATCCTGTCAAATTCTTGGCAGAAAAAATCGACAGCTACGAAAACATGCAAGCGGCCAAAGCTCTGAACGTTGACTTTTATCAGGGGTATTTCTTTTGCAAGCCGGACACGGTCACCGGCATTAAGCCGCCGGAATCACGCATGTCCATTCTGCGTGCCATGCAACAGGCCATGACCGCCACCTCCATTGATGAGATGTTTAGCGTAGTGCGTCAGGATGTGACCTTATCCTACCGTTTACTGAAATACATCAATTCAGCCGCGTTTGGTTTAAAACGTGAAGTGCAATCAATCGAACAAGCCTTGAGTTTGCTCGGCCTGAACAATATTCGCCGCTGGCTGACACTTTTGGCCATGACTTCGCTCGGCGAAAATAAACCGCCCGAACTGATTCGCCAGGCTTTATGGCGAGCTCGTTTTCTGGAATCCTTAGCGAGACATTTGGGTGAGAACATTATCGATGATGATTTCCTGATGGGTTTGTTCTCGATTCTCGATGCCCTGCTCGATTGCACCATGCAAGAATCTCTAAACGAAATCAGCCTGGCCGATCATGTGCACAACGGACTGATTGATCTGGATTCACCAATGGGTAAAAAGCTGGCGTTATCCTTCGCCCTTGAACAAGGCGACTGGGACCTCATCAAAGATTTCACCGATGATGGGCGGCGCGTTTCCTATACCGATCTCACCCGCCTGCAGGTCGAAGCTATGCATTGGGCAGATGAACAAATGGCCGCGCTCACCTCGCTATAGATCTTGAATAACAGATTCAAAAGCATTCACCACAGAGTACGCAGAGTTACACAGAGGAAAGACAAAATCCAAATATGGCTTCCTTTGCGTACTCTGCGATAAAAAAATCTCCTACATTATTGATAACCGAGTTGAATGGTTACTTCAGATTAATCACTGCTAGTCTGTCGGCATGTTTGGGCAGATTGTATTTAGTCGCATATTGCAAGCCATTCCGACCCTGCTCGGCGTGGCTACACTGGTATTCTTTTTACTGCACATGGTGCCCGGCGACCCTGTCGATGCCCTGCTCGGTGAAACAGCCATGCCCGCCGATCGCGAGGCACTGCGTCAAGCGCTGCACCTGGATCAACCGATTACCCAGCAATACGGCAATTATTTAAGCGGCCTTATGGCTGGCGATTGGGGTACGAGTCTGGTCGATCACAGGCCTGTTCTGGAGCGTATTTTAGAGCGTGTACCTGCGACCACAAAGCTGGCACTGGTCAGCCTGCTGCTGGCCATCGTGTTAGCCCTGCCTCTGGGATACTGGGCAGCACGTCATGCCGGCAAAGCACAAGATGCTGTCGCCATGAGTTTTTCCTTGATCGGCGTATCGATTCCCAACTTCTGGCTGGGGCCTGTATTGATGCTCTTGTTCGCTGTAGGGCTGGGGTGGTTTCCCGTATCCGGCATGCAGCAACCCGGTTCAATCATTTTACCCGCCATTACGCTCGGCACAGCCCTCGCAGCTATTTTATCACGCATGGCACGCTCATCCTGGCTGGAAGCCATGAGCATGGATGCCATCCGCACCTCACGCGCCTTTGGTATCCCTGAGCAACGCATCTGGTGGCGACATGCCGCACGATTAGCCGCAGTGCCCGTGATCACCATGTTTGCACTGCAGCTCGGCGCAGTGCTCGGTGGCGCGGTGATCACCGAAACCGTATTCGACTGGCCTGGGCTCGGTTTGTTAACCATTGAAGCCATTCAACGGCGCGATTATCCCCTTGTGCAAGGTTGTGTGTTAATCATTGCCGCCTTTTATGTGCTGGCTAATCTGGCTGCCGATCTGCTTGGACTATGGCTTGATCCAAGGCAACGCAATGTCTAAATCCAGCATCCGACTGGTCAGCCTCTGCCTGTCACTACCCGTACTGGTGTTATTACTGGCGCTGTTTAAGGGCTTCGATGCCCATGCGATTGATTTGGATAGCGTGCTTGCAGGCATGGGCAACACACATTTGTTGGGTACCGATGCACTGGGCCGCGATGTGCTAGCCCGCTTGTCAGAAGGGTTACAGCTCTCACTTGCAGTTGGCATCACAGTCGTTGCCTTGGGTGGCATGATCGGCATCAGCATTGGCATGCTTGCAGGCTGGGTTGGCGGCAAACTCGATGCATTACTGATGCGTTTCGCAGATATTATCTTGTCATTCCCCGGCATTCTGCTGGCCATTGCGCTAGCTGCCATGCTTGGCCCGGGCGTTGAGAATCTGGTCATGGCATTGGTCGCCGTCGGTTGGGTCGGTTTTGCACGCCTGTCCCGAGTGCAGGTATTATCGTTCAAATCCGTAGCTTTTGTCGAAGCAGCTATCGCCAATGGCTCAAGTGCGCCTTATATCGCAGCCCGCCATTTGTTGCCCAATATCGCCGCACCATTGTTGATTGAAGCCAGTTTTGGTTTAGCCGCCGTAATCATCGGGGAAGCTGGTTTGTCATTTTTGGGGGTCGGCGTGCAACCGCCGGACGCATCATTGGGCACCATGATTCGTGAAGGCACACGTTTGATGCTGGTCGAACCATGGTTGGTCATCTGGCCCGGCCTGATTCTATTTTCACTGGTCATGGCCGTAAACCTGCTGGGTGATGCCTTGCGCGACAAACTCGATGTGCGCATGCAGCGCAACGAATAAATTTATAGTTTTCCGAAAAAGGAAGTGATTCCCCTTTGGAGAAAGCACTAACGTTGCAACACAAAGCTGGTCAGTGGTTGGCAATTCATTACCATGCCTGCTTTAATCTTTAACTCGGGCTATTCATGAAGCGTCTAGCCCGCATTATTCATGAATCGCCGTGATGATTGCGCCGGGTCTTTGTTTGCAACGGGGTTTTGCGAAAAAGGGCGTAGCCATGTTTACGGCCGCCTGAGTAAAAATTCGTTGCTAGCAAAGAAACAAGCAAGGGCGCGGTAGAATTCATGAATAATGCGGGCTAGGTTGATCTTTTGGGGCGGTAATGAAATTTAAACATTTTCTATTGGCATTGTGTGTATCACTGTTTTGCAGTGCGCCATTGGCTGTCGCCAAAGATATTACCTTAAATTTCAAAAATGCTGATATCCGCGCCTTTATTGAATTTGTTGCAGGTTTTTCCGGTAAAAACTTCCTCGTTGATAACCGAGTCAAAGGTAAAGTCACCATTGTCTCGCCCACCCCGATCTCGGAAGATCATGCCTATGAAGTGTTTCTTTCGGTATTGGAAGTCAATGGCTTTGCTGCAGTGCCGGGCCTCGCTGTCACAAAAATCGTACCGCGCGCGGAAAGCAAACAAAAAGCCTTGCCCGTACGGCAAGGGAAAGGGCCGGCTGACGATTCTATGGTCACCCAGGTGATCAAACTGCGTTATGCCGATGCGCAACAACTGGTTGCGCTGGTGCGTCCCTTGATTTCGCCCAACAGCCATCTGGTTGCTTATCCGCGCGGCAATATGTTATTGCTTACCGATAGCGCCAGCAACATTCAACGCATTCAGCGCATTATGAGTTTTCTGGACAGAAAAGACGCTGTCGGTGTACAGCTATTCAAACTCAAACATGCTTCGGCGGATAAGTTAGCCGCAACCATTACCAGTCTGTACACTGCATCGGGCAGACCCGGCGCTGCAAGCGGTAGCGTCAAAGCCCTGGCGCATCAACCCGGTAATATGCTGATTCTTGTCGCCGCCCCGCAAATCATCAATGAAGTTGCGGAGGTTATTGAACGACTCGATGTTGCACCGGAATCCGACAGTGACCGCTTGCAGGTGCGCTATCTGAAACACGCCAACGCTGAAGATGTCGCCAAAGTCATCAATGAACTGGTCGGCGGCCAAACAGCGGCAACCGCAACACCGGGGCAAAGCAAACCCTTATTCGCCGGTGATGTAAAAATAGTCGCCGACAACAGCACCAATGCACTCTTGATCTCCGCCGAGCATAGCGACCTCAAAGCCATCAACCATATCATTGATCGCCTCGATATTCGCCGCAGGCAAGTGCTGGTGGAAGCCCTGATTGTTGAAATCCGAGGCAATGCAATCGAACGCTTTGGTATCGAATGGATGGGGTCTGGTGGCGCAGGAGCCGGCGTGCAAAACTTTCAGAATCTCAAACCGATCGGCGCAGCCCTTGCCGCCAATGCCGTTGCCGCACCTCCAGTCAGCACCTCACTCGCTCTGACTGCTGCTGCACCCAGTGGCATCACGCTCGGCGTACTCAACAAAGCGCTATCCATTGGAGCGCTACTGCATGCCTTGCGCTCCGATGTGGATGCCAATGTATTGTCCACACCGAATTTATTGACCATGGATAATGAAGAAGCGGAAATTGTCGTGGGTCAGAATGTACCATTCATTACCGGCACCAATGCCACCCAAGGGGGGCTGGCCAACCCATTCCAAACCATTGAACGCAAAGATGTGGGTTTAACCCTGCGTGTCAAACCGCAGATTTCTGAAGGTGATTCCGTACGTCTGGAAATTTTTCAGGAGATATCCACCGTTGATGGCGGCACTGCAGCGGAAGGCGGCATCATCACCAGCAAGCGTTCGATTAAAACAGTCGTACTGGCCAATGACGGACAAATGATTGTGCTCGGCGGGCTCATGCAGGATGATAAATCCTTATCGGTGCAACGCGTGCCGTGTATTGGCGCGGTACCTATCCTTGGTGAGCCGTTCAAGTTCACCGAAAACAAAAACACCAAAACCAATCTGATGGTTTTTCTCAGACCCAGCATCATCAAAAGCGCCAATCAGATTGAAGAAATCACCGACCGCAAGTATATTACCATTAAAAAGCTCTACGAACATCCACTCGAGGGCGGCACGATATTGTTTCCGCAAAACAAAAAAACGATGCCGGAGCATTTAAAGCCTCGCCCAAAGAACATCAACGCACCGGCTCAAGCGGTTCAATAATGTCCTATCTGCAGGTCATCGATTGAAACAGATCACCCGTTTAAGCAGTGAGCTGATTGAAGCCGAGCGGGTATTGCGCTTTTCCTTGCCCGTATTGCGCAGCGCGCTTGTCTTGCCACTAAAGCCAAGCAATGAGGCGGCCAATCCAGTCGCCATTGCTGAGCAGGAATCATGGCCATGGCAGTTGCTCGATGATTGTCGCCGCATCTTCGGAGCCGAAGTGCAGCCGGTATTGGTAGCAAAAGAAACACTGTTAACAAACTTGAATCAAATTTTTGACATGGCCTCCGCATCGGCCGAGCAAATGCTTGAAGATTTCGGTGGTGATGATTTATCACGTGAACTTGAAGAAGTCGGCGACTTGCTGGAATCGGAAGATGATGCACCGGTCATTCGGCTGGTGAACACCTTAATCTCCCAGGCTCTAAAAGAACGCGCCAGTGATATTCATATCGAACCGTTTGAAACAAGCCTGATGGTGCGCTTTCGTATTGATGGAGTACTGCATACCATCGTGCATCCGCCCAAAGGTGTGCAGGCGGCGATTACCAGCCGTGTGAAAGTCATGGCGGATCTCGATATTGCTGAAAAAAGGCATCCGCAAGATGGTCGTTTCCGGGTCAAGATCGCAGGCCGAGATGTCGATGTGCGTGTATCCCTGCTGCCAACCGCACACGGTGAACGGGTGGTGATGCGCTTGCTTGATCGTGGTTCTTCCATGCTGACGCTGCCGCAGCTCGGCATGAGTCCACCGCAATTACAAAACATGCAACAGGTTATCACTGCACCGCATGGTATTGTACTGGTCACAGGCCCCACCGGCTCCGGTAAAAGCACCACCCTTTATGCAGGTCTGATGGAGGTGGATCGCAAGAATCGTAATGTCATGACCATTGAAGACCCGATTGAATATCAAGTTGAAAATGTCGCTCAAATGCAGGTGCAGCCCAAAATCGGGGTAACATTTGCCAGCGGTTTGCGCTCCATTCTCCGGCAAGATCCCGACATCGTCATGATCGGTGAAATCCGCGACTTGGAAACTGCCGAGATTGCCATTCAAGCCTCATTAACCGGCCATCTGGTATTCGCCACTCTGCATACCAACGATGCCCTTTCCGCTATTTTACGCTTGCAGGATATGGGCTTGGAACCCTATCTGATCGCCTCCTCATTGATTATGGTACAGGCACAACGGTTGGTGCGCCGCCTGTGCCCGCATTGCCGCCAACAGCGCCATGCTCACGCGGATGACTGGCAGATGCTGGAAGTGGATCAACAGGATTATGCCGAAATCAAATATATCTATGATGCCAAAGGTTGCGAACTATGCATGCATACCGGCTACATTGGGCGCATCGCTATTTATGAAATGACGCGCATTTCCAATGCCATGCGCGATGCGATTCATGCTGGCAAAGGTTTACCCGGCATGCGCCGCATTGCCCAAAAAGAACAGATGATCACCTTGCGTCAGGATGTCGCCCGCCATATTGCAACCGGTGTAACCAGCCTCGAAGAGGTGTTACGAGTCACCATGGAAGGCGTGGTCGAAACCGATTCATGAGAGGGGATATGAGATACGGTTTGAGGGATATCATGAGACCTATTCGGCATCATAGAAGCGCCCAGCGAGTCATGCCATGAGCATGTTTTCCTATGAAGCACTGGATCATCAAGGACGCAAAAAGAAAGGCGAGGTTGAGGCCGATTCCGAGCGCAGCGCACGTCAGAAGTTAAGAAGCAAACAACTGATTGTGCGTCATTTGCAAACCATCGAAAAACAACAAAAAGGCAAGCAGGGCAACACTCAAACACGTTTGAATGCAACAGAAACCGTATTATTCCTGCAACAACTATCCACCTTGATCGAAGCGGGCATGCCGCTGATTGAAGCGTTATCGTCGATGGCTGAAGGCATGAATCGGGCACAGGCGCGGCGTGCGGTGTTCAACATTCGCAAAAAAGTACTCGAAGGAGGCTCTTTAGCCGATGCCTTGCGTGATCAACATTTTGATGAGGTGATCTGCAACATGATTGCTGCCGGTGAAGAAACCGGCCAAATGGAAGCTGTCGCATCCCGATTGGCACAGTTACTGGAACATCGGCAGGCATTGAATCAGGAGCTATTGTCCGCCACCTTATACCCCGCCATCATTCTCAGCTTCGGCATTATCGTCATGCTATTTTTAATGGCCGTTGTCGTACCCAAAATGGTGGCCGTCTTTGATCGTGCCGGTGGCGATTTACCCACCATTACCAAGGTTGTGATTGCCTTGTCTGATTTTTTACGTCTGCACGGAGGCTGGCTGATTGTTGCCCTCGCCAGCTTGATTCTGGCCTATAAAGTAGTGATGCGGAAGCCTTGGGCACAACGACGACGCGATGTGTTCTTCATGACCTTGCCTGGTATTTCCAAGCTCTTGATCAACATTGATACAGCCCGTTTTTGCCGCACTCTCGGCATGCTGCTCAGCGGCGGGGTTCCGGCATTATCAGCCATGCTGATTGCCAATCAGAGCTGGACACTGCAACCCTTGAAAGAGCTCGGCGAACAAGCCCGTGATGCCTTGCGCGAAGGTGGCTCTCTGGCCGCTGCACTAAAAAGTGGCAATCATATTCCCGCCATGGCCACCCAGTTGTTAGCTGTCGGCGAGCAAAGTGGCAAACTCGATGCCATGTTGTTACGCATTGCCGATCATTATGAAAAAGAAGTTTCACGTAATCTCAAGCGAGTACTGACCATCGCTGAACCACTATTGGTGATGTTCATGGCTGTCGGAGTCGGTTCATTGGCCATGGCAATTTTATTACCCATTGCTGAAATGAATCAGCTGGTTAAATAACTAAAGCCATCACATGAGTCTGCAATATCATCCCTTACGCATCGCTTTTTTATTGCTGCTCATCGCCTTCAGTCAGCCATTCAGCTCGCATGCCGGAGTGAGCGAAGCCTATCAACAGGCCATACAACTGGCCGCACAAGGTCAGCAGCAGCAGGCAAGCACTGCTCTTGCGATTCTGCTTGAAGCGCAATCGGAACCATCCGGGCAACCGTCCGGGCGACAGTTCGGACAACAATCTGGACAACAACCCGAACAGCAATCGGTTTGGTCACAACGCATGCGCGCCGCCCAACAGCTGATCGATATGCGCATCCAACATGCCTCCAGCATGCCCCCCTTCAGTCCCGCCGCCAATAATCCGTATATAAATCTAGCCAATACCTACATCGACACTACTCCGCTGCAACAACCACAAGCACTCTGGCCGGCAACGCTGCTGGCCACATTATTCCCCGGCGCAGGCCATGCCTGGCAAGGCCGCTGGCATGGTGCTTTTACCGCCGCCTTGATTGTTTGGCCGATGTTGTTGCTCACCCTCTGGGCTCTGAAGCGCGGTATGGGGCCGGTCACTGTGTTTTTTGCCTTGATCACCATCTGGTTGTGGTCGGGCAGTGTCTTCTCAGCGCTTTCACTGGCCGAACGCGGTAATCTGGAAAACTATATCATCTGGTGGCAAAATATCTGGCTAGCCTCCGCTTTACCCGGCCGTCCATGGTAACGCCCCCCATCTGGATGCGCGCCTATATCGCTTTGGCGGCAACCAGTCTGGCTCTGGCGATGGTATGGCAGAGTCTCGCTTTACCCGCTACAACAGTGCAAGCGCTGCCTATCTATTTTTATCAGCATGCGATTGGAACTCTCGATGGTCGCAGTTGCCCCAGCTATCCGGTTTGCTCTGAATATGCCAATCAGGCCATGCAGCATTATGGTCTCGTGCTTGGTTCATGG
>CAYOTF010000052.1:0-4898 GCA_964406805.1 uncultured Zetaproteobacteria bacterium
ATGGACTCATCTGCATCCGACATGCACAACAAGCGCGATGCATCACGCTGTTTTAAGGGTTGTTTGGCAATGAACTGTTCGGGGAGATCAAAATCAAAATCGCTGACTTGCATGTTGCGCAGCCTAGGAGTCTGTCGGACTTAGGGCAATCGTAGCGAGCAGGTGGACGAGTGAGTCAAAAGAGCATAAATACTGCTGCGCCCTCGCTTGTTCCTTTGCCTGCAACAAATTCCTTCTCAGTCGTCCGTATGCACGGCTGCGGTCTCCCTCTCGGAATCCGTTGCGAAAATTCGAGCTATGTTTCCGGGTGCATCACTTCATATAAAATTGTTTTTAATGCTTTGGCCTTGAATGGTTTTTGCAAAAAGGCATTGGGTCGATCACCTGCAATTAAGGCACCAGCTTCGACTTCGGAATAACCGGATACCAGCACAATGGGTACACTACTATTAATATCCCGCATGCCGGCCATGGCTTCTACGCCGCCGAGCACAGGCATGGTCATATCAAGCAATACGGCGACAAGATTGTTGTGATGCTTGTTGAAGGCCTGCAAGCCTTCCTTGCCATCGTTTGCTGTTATGGCATCAAAATGCAGGCTTTCAATGAAGGCTCGAGCCACATTGCGCACGCGCATATCATCATCGACAATAAGCACTTTGCCATCACCCTGCCATGCTTCCACTTCAACGGTACTGATCATTTTTTCTTTAAAAGCCAGTTCTGTCGATGGTAGATAAACCCGGAATGCCGTGCCTTCACCGGGGGCGCTGTGTACTTGAATCGCACCATGGTGGCCACGCACGATACCGAGCACGGCAGATAAACCGAGCCCACTGCCAGTATCTTTGGTGGTGAAAAACGGATCGAATATCTTGGCTAATACCTCGTGGCTCATGCCACTGCCATTATCTTTGACTTCGATAATAATGTATTGGCCGGTATCCAGGCTCGGGCCATTGTAGAGCGCGTCCAGGGCGTGACGATCCAATATACGCACGCCGGTCGATACTTTGATTTCACCTGTACCTGAGCCAATGGCATCGGCAGAATTGACAATAAAATTCAGAATTAATTGTTGAATTTGCGCCATGTCTCCTTCCATCCCCGGCACGCTATCGTCGAGCTTGATCTTCAGTGCAATCTGGCTGCTCACTGAGGCGCGAATAAGTTTACCCATGGATTTGACCATGTCGTTAATATTGAGCACATCCAGGGCATAGCTGCCTTTACCGGCATAAGCGAGCATCTGTTTGCACAATTCAGCGGCGTGATCGCAGGCATCGACAATGTTGTCGACATGAGTGCTTGCGGGTGCTTTTGCTTCAAGTTTTCCGAGTGCTAATTCTGCATTGCCTGAAATAGCAGCCAGTAGATTATTGAAATCATGAGCAATACCACCGGCCAACACACCAAGAGACTCCAGCCGTTGCGATTGTTCGAGTTGGGTTTTAAGACGGCTGCCGGGTAATTTTTCTGGCTTGTCAATGAGCTCAGCCGTTACGATGAAGGCAGCAGAACTATCGTAGGTGACAGGGCTCGATTGCAGTTTGACTCGGATAGGCTTGCCATGCTTGCGCACCAGTGTTTCTTCCACGATCGGGGCGGGGCGACCGCTGCTTAGCATGTGGGCGATGCGCTGTTTCATTTTTTCTACATCGCCCGTTTGAACGTAATCAAAAATAGATGTGCCGATGATTTCTTCAACACCGTTAGCGCCCATCAACTTTGCAGCGGCAGGATTGCAATACGTCCATTTTTCGTTGCAATGCACAGCCAGGGCATACGGCAAGGCATCGAGCAATGTGCGCTGACTGCTTTTGTTTTCAATCAGAGCATGCTCTTCATGTTTCAGGCGGTTGCTTGTTGTCGCGATACGCTGCTGGTGGCTTTCAGCGCGTTGATCACGCCAGCCTACGGTGTAAGCGGCGATTAAACTGAAGGCAATATAAGCCAGCCCGATATAAGCCAGTTTCTGCCAGATCATGTCGCCAAACAGACTGCTTGCAATGGCGATAGTGAGAGCATAAACACAAGTCCAGATCAGGCCGCTGCGAGAGCCGGCGCTCAAATACGCTATAAAGGGAAAACCAAAACTCCAGATAAAACCGATATCGCTAATTCCTCCCTGCAAAAACAACAGGGTGAACAATATGGCAGGGTGGATAATGAATAGGTTTTGCTGCAACAATGGAGAGTCGGCCTTGCGCGTCCAGCCGTATAGGCAGGCTAAGGAAAGCACCATTAGCAATTCAATTTGGCCTAACTGATCAAACCCCTGACTAAAATTAATGAGGCTGAAAATGAGCACAAAAGGAATGGCAACAAGTAGTGAAAGCTGTAGCGGGTTCATAAAGCAATTATAGCCATTGTTTGCCCCTTTGTAAGCCGCGAATAGTTTTTCTGGACAGGTCGTTGTTATTTAGAACCATCCGTTCTCCTTAAATGATAACACTTCTGTGCCGGCAAGCAGGAAATGATCGAGGATTTTAATGTCCAAAGGCGCGCAGGCCTCCACCATGCGCTGGGTTAAAGCAATATCTTCGCTGCTGGCACGGGTTGTGCCGCCAGGGTGATTGTGAAATAGAATCAAACCCTTGGCATCAAGTTCCAAGGCTCGTTTCATCAAATTGCGTGGATAAACAGCAGTGCGATCCACCGTGCCCTCAAATAAAATCTGTGTGGCGAGATGGCGATGCTGTTGATCGGTGAAGATTGCTCCGAAACATTCCATGCCACGCCCTTGCATCTGCATGCGCAAATAGGCTTTGACCTTCTCTGGCCGATCATACACATTTTTCCCTGGCAAGTCCGAGGCCAGATAACGCACTTCAACATGCCGGATCAGCGATAAAAATACCGCAGCTTTTTCACCCACGCCCTGAGTTTGTTGGAGTTCACACACCGGTGCATCAAAGACACCGGCCAAGGTGCCGAATGTAGCCAACAATCGTTTAGCGAGAGGTTTCACATCGGCGCGTGGAATGACGTAGGTCATCAACAGTTCCAGCACTTCATAATCATGAAAGCCATCAAAGCCATGTGTCGCGAAGCGTTGCCTGAGTCGCTGTCTGTGTCCTTTTATGCTGTCATCCATCAAGCCATGCAAACGAAGAACGACGGATTCGTCAAACACTTGTCGATCTCTGGGTCAATACTCAGTAGCGATGATTGGATGTTCGACATCGGGTATCATCAGGCGTTACACTCTAGCCATGCGCTATCTTCGTCATCAACTCATCGAATTACTCGACCAAGCTCGTAGTCAACATCGTATGGATACGGTGCCGCCGCGTTTAATGGCGGCTCTGGTACAGGATTTCCTTGCGTTGTTGCCTAAAGGCAAGACTGATGAGCGTATTGCCATGCAGTGCCGTACCCTCACACATGGTAATTTGCACCGTCATATTTTTACAATTCGTTGCCCCGATCAAGCCTTTTATCTCGATGCGATTAAGGGCTATATGAGTCGCTGTGGCATTCAGACCATCGGACAACAAACCATGGTTGCTCGCATGGTCTGTGATGCAGACGGTTGTGATTTGGAGTTGAAAAAGCCAAAAATCCATGCTTCGGATAGCTCGGACGATGGCAATTTCATGTTTATCGCCTTGCATCTTTCCGCCACTATTTCACCTGACCCAGAGCCAGTGCATTTGGATATCCATTCTATTCTGCAGGCGGTCGATCTGTCGGTGCGTGACTTTGATGTGATGCGTAAGACTGTCGCCCTGTCGGTTGCCCAGCTGATGGTGCAACAGGCCGATGATGCCGCACTGCTTGATTGGATGAATGACAATCACTATTTGTATTTCGGGCTCCGCTATCAGGGTAATAATTTCGGTTTGATGAAAAATAAGACCGTGCTGAAACGTGTTGCACCCGGCCTGATGGAAGATATTGATGCCATTGTACCGGCCACCGAGACTGGTGCTGAATGGATTAACCTGTGTGGCAGCCAGCATTATCTCTACAGTGCCGCCAGTATCGAAGTGGTGCGGATTAATTGGATGGTTGGCGCTGGTGATACTGAAAAAATCGAAACCATCACCATGATTGGCCATTTTTCCCGCAGCGCCCGTTTTGCCAATTCCAGCTATTTGCCGGTGCTGGCCAAGCGTTGGCGACATTTGGGCAACGATACCCTGTTGCAACATTCGGCGTTCTATCGCCGTGAAATCCGCACCTTGTTTGATCGCATGCCCAAGCGTATTTTACTGGCGACGCGAGCTGATGATTGGCTGGAGCCGTTAAAGGCGGTGATTGATTTGGCTAATCCGCTGCAACTGGTGGCCAAGATTGTTTTATCTCTGCATGGTAATCTCGATACGTTGATGATCGCTATTTCAAGCAAGCGTTTTGGCCCGCTGGTGATGCAGCGCATACTGGATGCGCTGTCGAAGGCAGGCCTTAAGCAACAAGGTTATGAATCCTTCGGTATTGGGCCGCACCGCATTATTCTCATCGCCATTGAACGCGATGAGGAGCATCAAAACAAGCCCAGAATCAGCGATAAACAACTGCATGACATCATTCGTCATTGCATTGTGTTTTGGAAGGATAGTGCCAAAGCTGAACTCTTGCGTCACCCTGAAATCTTTGATATTCCCGCCACCTTAAAAGAGCTGGAAAGCATTTCACCGCTATATCAGGAGTTGTTTCCACCGGCACAATTTAGCCGCGATGTGCAAATGCGCCGGCGAGTACAGGCCAATGCACGCACCTGTGTGCATGTGCGCCCTAAAGGCGGCGCTGAGCATGAAGTGGAATTGCATATTTATTCACGCCGCCAGCCGTCTCTCGGTGGACTGGTTGATATTATTCGTGCCTTTGATCTGGATCCGGTGCAAGAATCGGTGGTTCCATTTGGTTGCCCAGCTGATGGGGACTGTATTCAT
>CAYOTF010000052.1:4946-15746 GCA_964406805.1 uncultured Zetaproteobacteria bacterium
TTGCGGCGCGGTCTGGCGCTGGTATTCAATGATGAGGCCGATCATGATCTGATCAATGCGCTGGTTATTCGCGCCAGCCTCGATAGTGATGCCGTGGCGCATTTGATCACCTTGCGCAATCACCTCATTCAACTCATGCCCGATGCCGCCAAGCTGCCGTTGTCGGATATGATGTTGCGCCATGCCGATGTCAGTGCGATGTTGCATCGCTTGTTTGCCGCCCATCATTTGCTTGCCATGCCCGAAGATTTCCTCACCGAAGCGCGCACATCGTTTCACCAAGCGATGTCGAATGTCGCCAGCTTAAGTGATGATCGCTGGTTCCGTGCCTTGGCAGAGCTGGTTGAGGCCGGCTTGCGAACCAATGCCTTTGTGCGCCAGAGCACGACTCCGATCGGTATTAAGATCGACACATCGCGCTTGAGCTTTGCAGCGCATCCGAAACCGTATCGTGAAATTTTTGTGCACGGTGTGCATGTTGAAGGTGTACATCTGCGGGCGGGTCCGATTGCCCGTGGAGGCTTGCGTTATTCCGATCGGCCAGCTGATTTCCGCACCGAAGTATTGGAGCTAATGAGTACCCAAACGGTTAAAAATGGTCAAATTGTGCCGACCGGCTCCAAGGGCGGCTTTGTCATTCGCGATGGTCAGGGCGCGGATTTTGTAGTGCAACAATATCGCAACTTTATTCATACCTTGTTGGTACTGACCGACAATTTGGCGGACGGGAAAATCATCCCGCCTGCGGGCATTAAAATTGCCGCCGATGATGCCGACGATGCTTATCTCGTTGTTGCTGCAGATAAAGGCACGGCACGCTTTTCCGATGATGCCAATGCTGAAGCTCAGGCCGCTGGTTTCTGGCTCGATGATGCTTTCGCCAGCGGTGGTGAACACGGTTATGATCACAAAGTCGTTGGTATTACGGCACGCGGGGCATGGGTTTGTGCAACCCACCATTTTGCTAAACTGGGTATTGATGCCTGTCGCGACACGATGAGCTGCGTTGCCATTGGTGATATGGGTGGCGATGTGTTTGGCAATGGCATGTTACTTAATCCGGCTCTTAAACTGCTCGCCGCGTTTAATCATCAGCATATTTTTATCGACCCGAACCCCGATGTGGCTCAAGCCTTTGCTGAGCGACAGCGTTTGTTTGCCAAGGTCAGCGGCTGGGGTGAATACAATACTGCGTTGATCAGTGCCGGTGGCGGTGTGTTTGAGCGCAGTGCAAAAACCATTAAGCTGTCCGGTGATGTGCAACACATGCTCGGTATTGATGCCAATGCGTTGTCCGGTGAAGCTTTTATTCGGACGTTGTTGTCGGCGCCGGTCGATTTGCTGTATAACGGTGGCATCGGCACCTATGTCAAAGCCAGCGATGAAACGCATGCCGAGGTGCGAGATCCGGCCAATAATTCGGTGCGTGTGGATGCGCATGATCTGCGCTGTAAGGTGGTTAGCGAAGGTGGTAATCTTGGTTTTACACAAAAATCGCGTATCGAATTCGCCGCTGCCGGTGGCATCATCAATACCGATGCGATGGATAACTCCGCTGGCGTGGATATGTCCGACCATGAGGTGAATTTAAAAGTATTGCTTGCATTTTTGCCGGGCAAGGCCTTGCGTGGTGAAGAGCGAAACCGCTTGTTGGAAACGCTGACCGATGCTGTTACCGATCAATGTCTAGCCGATAATCTACTGCAATCGCGTGTGCTGACGTTGGCTGAACTCGATGCGATTGTGCATGCACCGCGCTTGCAGCGTTTGCGTGATGGGCTTGCTGCAATGGGCTGGCTTGATCCAGCTGTTGCACCGCGCATTGATGAAAATGATTTATTGCACCTCAGACCACAACTCTCGATTCTGTTGGGGCAGGAAAAGAACCGTATTCATGCTCTGCTTTCAGCTCAACACTTTCACCAATCAAGTACGTTTAGTCAGCTATTGCTGCAAGCTTATTTTCCCAGCCAGTTACATCAGCTTTATGCCGATGATTTCATGCAGCATCCGCTGGCCAGTGAAATTATTCACACGCAAGCGGCCAACCATGTGGTGAATAACATTGGCCTTGTCGCAGTGCATCATCTGGAGAGCATGCTCGATAGTAATGTCAGCAATATTGTTGAGGCCTTATTGATTGCTGAGGCTGTACTCGATAGCAACGCGTTGCAGGAAGCCATTTGGAAGGGCTCTCATGATATGCAAATCACCTTGCATTTGCAGCGTATTTTGCAAGAGCAACTGATGTTGTTCGCCGAAGCATTGTTGCGTTTGTGTCCTGTGGAAACGCTAAACAGTGACTGGATCAAGGCTCAACGCCAAGGATTGGCGGATTTTTTGAAAACCATTGCGGGCTCCGGCATAGCGGTGTTGGGCGGTGGTAACCATACGGGTCTAGTCGATAAGGTCGCCAACTCGAGTTTGAATAAAAAACATGCTCTGCATATGGCTGCGATGCCGCAGTTGGCGCGTTCAGCTTGCGCTGTGCATCTGGCTTCAACGATGAATATACCATTGCAGCGCTGTTTGCTGGCGAGTCAGGCTTGTTTGAAGATTTTGCCGATTGAAGAAATGGAAGTGCCATTGCGTAGCTCGGACTGGGGCAGTGAGGATGCCCATAATCTGCGCCGGGAATGGTTGCATCGTCTGACCCTGCTGCAGAGCCGTGCCATTGCCCAGTTGCTGCGACAATCCGGTGACGATTTTGAAGCTCTGGCCACACAATTATGGCATAAACATAGCCATTGGCCAGCTATTGAGGCTTATCGTCAGCAGTATTTGCAAGGCGATGTATCGCCTCCAGTTCACGGTGAAGCGCGTCGCAGTGAATCAAAACAGATGCGTTTATTGCTTGCTTTGACCCAGCTCGAATCGGTGGTTGATCGACCAGAGTGCTGCGTGACGGATGCATGTTCGCCATTATAAACAGCCACTTGCAAAAGTCTGGTGACTTCAAATTGTAAGCGCCGTTTTATAATGTGTTTGAGGAGAACGCCCGCTTATTCAACAATACCCTGGCAGCCAAAAGCCAGCAATAACGCCAGCATCGGTGCGCCCGATGCGATTTTTCCAGCGGCCAACATTTGCATCGCTTGCTGACGAGATACCCAAAAGCTGCGAATGTCTTCCTGCTCAGCATCACAACCGCCGCCGCCGCTGACCGGATGATGTTTATCAACCAACCCCAGAAACAAATCGATACGTTCCGAGCAAGCGCCGGGCGTGGTGTAATAACGGCCTAAAAAAGTGACTGTTGCAGGCACAAAACCTGCCTCCTCCTCGGCTTCACGAATTACCGCCTGCTCGGCTGTTTCACCGGCATCAATCATGCCGGCCACAATTTCAATCAACCATGGATTATCGTCACGCGCCACCGGTCCAATGCGAAACTGCTCCAACAATAACACTTCATCGAGCTTGGCATCATACAACAGCATTGCTGCCGCATCGCCCCGCTCCATGTTTTCACGTCGAACCTGCAAGCTTCCACCATCAAAACGATCATGTTCTACAGTGTATTCATGCATGGAGAAAAAACCCTGATATACACGCTCTTTATTGATGATTTTATAGTCCATTCCGGCCTCGATGGTGATGATGTTGTGAGCTAACCCTTCACGCACACTACCCTTCAATGCTACAGTAGGCCGCATGAAAATTCTGGTTGTTGAAGACGAAGAGCGTGTTGCCCACTTTATTCAAAAAGGCTTGCAGGAAGAAGGGCATGCCGTAGATGTTTCCTATGACGGGGAAGACGGCGAATTCCTGGCTGAAGTGAATGATTATGATTTGATCATTCTCGATCTCATGTTGCCAAAGAAAAATGGCCTTGTGGTATGCCGTGAGCTACGCGCCAGTGGTGTTGCCACTCCGGTTCTAATGCTCACCGCTCGCGATTCGGTTGAAGATAAGGTGCGCGGCCTCGATGCTGGTGCCGATGATTATCTGGCCAAACCATTCGCCTTTGAAGAATTGTTGGCGCGTGTGCGGGCGTTGTTGCGTCGCCAGTCCGACAATAAATCACCTGTACTCAGCATGGCGGATCTGGAACTCGACCCGATCAGTCGTCGTGTATCACGCGCTGGTACGGGCATTCGTTTAACCACCAAAGAATATGCCCTGCTGGAATACCTGCTGCGTAATCCCGGCAAAGTGCTATCACGCACTCTGATTGGCGAACACGTATGGGATATGAATTTCGATCCGGAAAGCAATGTTATTGATGTTTATATTAGTCATTTGCGCTCCAAAATCGATAAAGGCCATGAGGTTGCATTGTTACACACACTGCGTGGACAGGGTTATTTACTCACCGATGACTCACCACCGGCCTAAACAATGCTTGAGCTTGTATAGGAAACACTCAGATTCGTAATCCTGCCAGCATTATGTATTGGGCGCGTTCCAATATTTTTCGCACCTTTCGCGGTCGTCTCGCCATGCTCTATATCACGCTGCAGCTGGGCATCTTATTGTTTGCCGCTGTGGTGTTGTACAATGTGTTATCCAACCGCATTTACCATGAAGTTGATGAGCAGCTGATGGCTCAGGCCGCTACACTAGTGAATGAACTGGAAGGCGCACCGCTGTATTTCTGGTCGGGTCACCTGGGCACTTATGCCGATCACTACCAGGGGCCGATTCAACTGGTAGGAGCCAATGGCCTGATTCTATTCAGTGCCAATCGATCATTGATTGATAAAGGCGGCAACGATGTTAGTCGCGCCTTAGCACACACTTTTCGTGCCGGCACTCCAGCATTTGCCTCCACGCAGTCCTTGCTTAATAAAACCAATATCCGGGTGGTTGCATTCCCCATCCACAACGGCAGCCGCATCGCTGCTACACTGATGCTGGGGCACAGTACCGCCGATATCCGCTCGGTGTTAAATCTGTTGTATATTGTCGGCGGAATACTCGGGCTGATTTCAATTATTATCAGTGCTGTGGCCGGCTATTACATGGCCAAGCGTGCGTTGGAACCCATTCAGGAAATCACCACAACCGCACGTGGCGTGGCGGCAGGGGATTTATCCCGCCGGCTTAAATCCAAATCGCAGGATAAAGAGATTCAAATTCTGGTGCGCGTATTAAATAAAATGTTTGCCGATCTTGAAGCCAGCTTTAATGCCCAGAAACGTTTTACTGCCGATGCCTCACACGAATTGCGCCTCCCCTTAACGATTTTAAAGGGTGAAATTGAAGTTGCTCTGCGTCATCCGCGCACAGAAACGGAATACCAGCACATCCTGCAACAGCAGCTTGGCACCATTGATCGCATTCAACGTATTGTGAATGATCTACTGACCTTGGCGCGAGCCGAGGCTGGCCAACTGGAGCTGGTGCAAACACCGGTCGATTTATCGCTGCTGTTGCAAGAAGTGGGGCAACAGCATTTAATTTTATTCGACAGTCAGAAGGTTCAGCTTGATATGCAAATTGATGAGCATTTGATGGTGATGGGAGAAGCCAGTCAAATTGAACGCACTATGATGAATCTGCTCTCCAACGCATTTAAACATGCACCGGAGCACTCCAGCATCCTGTTATCGGCCATTACAGAAGGTGATTCGGTCATTATCTGTGTGCGCGATGAAGGCCCGGGCATTGATGAAAAACAACAGCTGCGTTTATTTGATCGCTTTTATCGTGCCGACGATGCCCGTTGCCGTAAAGATGGCGAGGGAGCAGGTCTCGGCTTGGCGATCTGCAAACGTATTGTTGATTCTCTCGACGGCGATATATGGGTCAACAGCCAACTCGGCTCCGGCACATCATTTTTTGTGCGCCTGCCTTTATCCGGCATCATGCTCAACCAGAATCATCAGAACCGTCTAAAAAATATTTTAATCGACACACAGTAAACCATACCACCTCTCTCTCCGCCCCACCCCCTACAGAATAAACCAGCGCAGACACATCTTGGCATTTAATTTACAAGGGGAGCCGGCCGAGCCTTGTGCTCTGGTTATTTTTGGAGCGGCAGGTGATTTAACCAAGGGCAGTTACTGCAGAGCCACTTGCATAAAGCCGTCTGAGGAAATGGAGAGAATTTTGCAAGAGGCTCTCTTATTCAAGCTTGGTTTTTGTTGTATTGCCTAGTGCTTGGCGGCGCTGCTGGATCAGGCGTGTTACGTCTTCGGTGGATTCAAGGATGTCAGCAATATGTGCTTTATCGCGCATGGAGGTTGCACTCATCAAGAGCAATTCCGCTGTCATCATAATGCCGGTCAGGGCATTGTTCAGATCATGTGAAAGTTGCTTGCAGAACTCATCCATGTCGTGTTTGGCATCACGTGATATGCTGGTGCTGTCCCTGTGCGCCAGACAGGTGTTTATTTTCAGGGTGAGCAAGGCTTTGTTGAAGGGTTTGGGTAAAAAATCATTGACTCCGGCTTCGATAAACGTGGTGACCATGTCCAGATCATTCATGCCAGAAATCAGGATGACTGCGATATGCTGCAAGTCGGCATCGCTGCGAATGCTTTTGAGCACTTCCAGGCTATCGACACCGGGCATCATCATATCGAGTAAAATCAAATCCGGTTTGTGCTGGCGAACCAGTCCTTGAGCTTCGGTGCTGTTGCTTGCCTGCATAACGCTATAACCCAATGCTTGCAGCATTTTATCCAGAATATTGCGCACGATATGCTCATCATCGACGACAAGAATTAAAGGGATTTCGCGTTTATTTATCATTATTCGAATTATAAACCCAAGCAAGCCACCGGTGCAAATAGCAGAGAGTTTGTGAAGGTTTTATTGCGCAGCGCTGGACAACAACCATCAACATGCCGTATAATCTATCGGCTAAACGCATCACCAATAGGAGGCTGATATGTTTCTTAGAAATTCAGACAATGGCGATCTTGCTCAAGTTGTTGAATTGAGCGAACTCACTGATCCAAATGCATCAACAGTTACAGTGCGCTACCAGGCAGGAGAAGAAGAAGGCGACCCTGTGAGCGTTGCAAAAACAGCGGTCACATTTGCTTCGGGCGAAGCTCTGCCAAAATGCTGGCAGGATGCACATTATCGCGTCAGTTTTTAAAGATAGTGAGTAGATTAAGCAACAAAAGCTGGCAGTGATGTGCCAGCTTTTGTTACAGCACTTCTAAAGTTTAACAAGCTGAATGCAAATGCATAAAAACGCACCGGCAGGATAAGCTATTTTCTTGTATTTGGCTGCAGAAAAAGGCTGCAAATACGACATTCTGGACCCTTTTTTTATTGTCTCTTGCCTTGTAAGACATTATTCCTAGAATCCGCGACCCTTTTTAGGCTGTCTGATAAATAACACATTTCTGGGAGATTGAAACATGAGCAATGAAAAACGTCATTTGATTGCAGGTAACTGGAAGATGAATGGAGCGTTGCAAGAAGCAATCAGCTTCCTGGAAGCCTTTGGTGAAAACCCTGCACCGGATCATGTTGAAATTGCCTTGATGCCGCCGTTCACATTGTTGCATTCGATGTCGGAAAGAATGGCAGCATCCGGTTTGACGCTCGGAGCCCAGAATGTGTACAATGAAGATAAAGGTGCATTCACCGGCTCAATCTGTCCGATGATGTTGCGTGATGCAGGCTGCCATTATGTGATTCTCGGCCATTCCGAGCGCCGTAGTATTATTGGCGAGAGCAATGCCAAGATTCGTTCCAAAATGAATGCATCATGGCTGCATGGCCTGGAACCTATTTTGTGCATTGGTGAAACACTGGAGCAGCGTGAGAGCGGCGTAACCAATGTTGTATTGGCTGAACAACTGGCAATTCTTAAAGGCGCACCAAAAGATGCAGCCTTAACGGTAGCCTATGAGCCGGTATGGGCGATTGGCACTGGTAAAACAGCATCGGTTGAGCAAGTGGTTGAAACACATGCCTTTGTACATGAGGAATTGCAGCGTCTGGGGCATGATTGTCGTGTTTTGTACGGTGGCAGCGTCAACCCGTCTAACGCGGAAGAATTAATGGCTTGTCCGGGTGTTGAAGGCGCGCTGGTGGGTGGCGCGAGCCTGAAAGCCGAATCGTTTATGAATATTGTCAATGCCACTGTCAAAGCAGTGAGCTAAGGAGAGTTTAAGAGATGACTACAGTATTAATTATTGTACATGTGCTGGTGGCGCTGTCGTTGATTGGCGTGGTGCTAGTCCAGCGTGGACAGGGTGCTGATATGGGAGCCTCCTTTGGTGGTGGCGGTGCGCAAACGCTGTTCGGCAGCCGTGGTTCCGGCTCTTTTTTGGGTAAATTGACCGGTGGTCTGGCTGCGACATTTATGCTGACCAGCTTGACGCTGGCTTTTTTCTCACAGCAGCAGGCCGGTTCAATCGTGGATCGTTCAATTGTGAATCAGGCTCCAGTGGAGCAAGCTGGCGAATCACAAGCACCCGCTGGATTTGATCCATCGACATTAAAAAGCGATTCACCTCTCTCCGATGGTTTGCCAGGAGCAGAATAAGTTTCCAGTTCAATGCAATCGAATAAGCTAATTCGCATACACACAGGGAGTGACTTTATGTCGCTCCCTTTTTTTGGCCTGTTCATTGCTGACTGACGTGAGTTGCCAGCGGAGGAAAAACCATGTCAAAAAACCTTGATCAACCACATTCTGATGCCGGAGTAGATACTGCAGCGCAAATACTCCCCGGACATCCTAAATTCGAGATCAATTTAAATGCTTGCACGATATTCTATGAACATCTTCTACCTGCGGAAGGCAGTTCCGGGCGATTGGCCTTGTATCAAAAAAACATCAGCTCCTTACCGCTGCCACCTGCGTTATGGAATGCTTTTCAACGCGCCTGTCGCGACGATGCTTCCAGCCAGCAACTGGGCGAAATTATCAAAGCTGATCCGGTGCTGTCCGCGTCTATTTTATGCGCCGCTAATACGGCAGGTATTTTGATGCGCGCACCGGTCAATGATGTCGGCCGAGCCATTGCCAGACTCGGTCATTCGATGGTGCGCAGTGTTGTCGCTCGTCATTCATTTTCATCAGCCAGTACACGCTCTGGCAAAGAGTATGATGTTCAGATGCTGTGGAAGCATGGCATGGCTGTTTCAGCCCTGGCGGCAGTCATTGCGCGTCATATTCCTGACTGCAATGCCGATGAAGCTGGCACACTGGGGCTGTTTCATGATGTGGGCAGAATGGGCTTCAACTTGATTACAGAGTTTATACAGCCAGCAGAACTGGATCGTTGCCAAGGTCATCTTGTGTACGAACGCGAGCGTTTCGGCTGCACCCATATTGAAATGGGTGAAATTTTAGCGCATCACTGGCAATTACCGGAGCAGATCATTCAGGGCATTCACTATCATCATCACCCTGCTTATGCAGAAGCCAGTGCTATCCCCTCTGAGATTAGAGCCGAGGTTTTAGCCGTATATCTGGCCGATTTACTGGCCATTCGTGCTGATTGTGGCGGCGGTAATCCGGGGATGATTTTACCCCATGCCAGTTTTGCAACCATGCTGCCTCAGACAACCCTGGCCGAGATTGCCAACGATAAACGCGTGCAGGCTGAACTGACGCTTATTCAAACGGTTGAGTTTTAATTTCAGGCCATCTGGCCATGCCATGGTTCTGGCGCGGAGAGCGAACAGCGATGTGAAACCGCTCCCATTATTACTCTGGATACAAGCCCGGCAGCGCTGTTTGCTTTGATGCCGATGCGCTGGCTGGTGTTGTGAATACCGCGTTCTCAAATGCATGTTGTAGCGCTTCAGGGTTCCAGCCTGCCCCCGTATTGGCATAGATGTGGCGCTCAAGCGCATGGATCTCGGCAGCCAGATTTGCATCGCAATGGCTGGCCATGGCGCTCAGGCTGTTAATATTAGCGTCTGACCATAGTACCTCAGCCAGGTTTAACAGTGCTTCGGCGCAGACTTTGGCTTGATCTTCACGACAGGCTTGAAGCACGGCTTTTTTGAGTTTACTGCTGTTGGTGAGGGTTTTACTGTTTGTCCGGTGGCTATGTTTGGGCTTGCGTAAGAACCATCCCAGTGTGAGCAGCCAACCCAAGCTTGAAAACAATGCCAGCCATTTCCAGCCGCGACTATCGTGTGGCATTGCTTTCTCGGGTTGTGGTTTCGGCTTCAGATGTTGAGGAGCAGTTGGCTGATCCGCTGCTGCCGCTGGCAACACCGTGAAGGTGCGCGGTGGTAAACTGGCTGTTTGCATGCGTTGATGGGCAGTATCCCACCATTCGATATCAATACCGGGCAATATAAATATGCCGGCTCGGGTGGCTAGAATTGCTAGCTTTTGCTGGCGTAGACCCTGCACATCATCGCCCAGAACACTATCCTTGAGCACGGGTTTATCCGGATAAGCTTTGAGATGCTCGGGCAACAAGGTGTTGATTTCAGGCAGCTGGCTGGATGTTAACGCCGTCGCTTTCAAGGTGAGAGTGCGGGTAATCGAATCGCCGACTCTGATTTCACCGCCGGGCCAATCTTCGGACAACTCGACCTGCTTGGCCGGTAACCATGTCCCGCCCTTCCAGTCGGAGGGGATGGCGTTGACCGATAACTCCAAGCTATTGGAGCGGACGCGCACCGGCTTTGTGGTTTGAAAGGGTGAGCCATAAATCGATTGATTCAGAGCGATGCTACCACCGAGCTCAACCGGTTTGAGTTTGAGTATGCCCTGGTGCTCTGGAAAGACTGCATAACGGCGCTCGGTGACCATCCAGTTTCGACCACCGCGTTTGAGCTGGTAATTTTTATCGGCACCAAGCCGGACAATAATGGCCTGATCGGATGCAGGCTCACTCAATTGCGCCTGATTCAATGCCA
>CAYOTF010000053.1:0-13164 GCA_964406805.1 uncultured Zetaproteobacteria bacterium
CCGCCTATGCCTATGAGAGTCTTGAAAATGGCTGAGGTTCATGGGTAATCAGGAATAAGTATGCTATTCATAATGCAGACCTGACAGAAGAGGAAAGGTATATTGTAGAGAAGTCACTTGAAAATGGTGAAGTTGAGATTGTCTTTTCGACTTCTACTTTAGCTGCAGGAGTAAACTTTCCATTTGGGACTGCGTTGTTTGATTCATGGAAACGATTTAATTTTGATCGTCGAGAGTATGAGCCAATCGAACAAAGTGAGTTTCACAACATGTCAGGGCGTGTTGGTCGAATGGGGACTGATCATGATGGAGGTCGAGTAGTATTTAGTGTTAAAGGTTATAGAGATATTCCTGTGGCAAAAGATTATCTGAATACGTCAAGGTATCCAACAATAGATACTCACATCACTCCTGATCACTTTGAACAGCTTTCTCTACAACTTATTTGCGCTGGCTTATGTGAAACTAGGCAAGAACTGTCTGATTTTGTTCAGTTTACTCTAAGTGGAACTAGAGAGAATGATAGGAATCATACACAATTTATAATGTGGATTGATTTTTTAAATCAAATAATCACACGTTTAATTGAGAACAAACATATACTGGAGGCTGGGAGTGGAAGATTAGTTGGTACAAGTTTAGGTAGGGCAACTACCCAAGCTGGGATGCAGCCCATTTCTACCGCTTACTTGTTGTCGTATATAGGTAGCCAATACGATAATTTGATAGCGCTACTACCAACCGAAGAAAGTGACGGGAACTTCGCCGCTTTTACATATGTGTTTTTCTATTTGTGCTTAAACTCTCCTGAATTCATTAAATATGAAGGTGCTAGAAAAACAAGGTCATTTGATTGGACACTTAGTAAAAGTCCGCATGCTCCATTGGCTGAACAGTTCGAAGGCTTGCTGGTGGATCCGAACTGGATGGCTGAATTAGCTCCAGCTAATGCTGCTCAATTAGGGTTTGATTGGATTCAAGGAACTTCGATCAGAGAATTAGAGAATCGTTTTCCTTCTCTAAGTGCAGGAGTCCTTCACGAAAGTTTCCGGAACCTATCTTGGATGCTCCAAGGGGTGGGGAATGTTTTGGCTGCGGTGACTGATAGCAGGTATCCAAAATGCTTAAGGCCAGAATCTATTCAGTTAAATGATACTCAATTAATAAACCTAAGACGCGTTCCACGACTATTAAATCGTTTAGCGTACGAAGTCTCAGAAGGTCTCCCATCAAATCTTTTATGGATGAAAGGCATAGCTTTTCCAGATGGCTCAGGTCTTTCTCGAGATGAAATACTTGCATTACAAGAAAATGGGATTGATTCTCCTGAAGTGGCAATGAGAAGTGATCCTGAAATGTCTTCTCTGCGAAAAAAAGCATTCGCAAAAAATAAAAATCCTCAACAAAAATCAAATGAATATAGAGATGCAGTAAAGGGATGGAAGTCCACACAACGAATTCAGGCAAAAGAAAGGCATTTAAAGAGAGCTAAACAGTGTTCGCACAAACAACTTATCGGTGATTATTATTCAAGTTATGAGATAGCCTTTGAAAGAGCATTTGAAAACTGTCTTATGCATTTAAATATAAACTTTGATAATCTTGATGTTCCTGGGAAGATTGGTGCTCCTGATTATTTGTTAAAGTTTGATGACGGGTCGAAGATTGTAGTTGAAGTAAAGTCTAAACCTAATGGGAAAATGGTTCCTTATAATTCAGCTACGGAAGTGTTGGCAGCTTCTGAGATCCATGGATATAAAGACACTTTTTGCGTTACTCTCTGCCATTTAGGTGTTGATCCAGCTGTTCCAGGAAAAATTATTCAGTGCTCACGTTTGGCTGTTGTGGAGAGCAGTGATTTGGGTGAGGCTTTATTGCGAATTTGCGAGGGGAAACTATCTAAAGAGCAATTCTATGAATGGTTGTCTCAGCCAGGGCAATGTTTGGCAAGGGATATTCCTTTTACGTCATACTTTGTGTGAGCAATCTAAGCGTCAAACGAACCTCATCTACCGCTAAAAAACAATCGAGTCAGGCTTCGCGAATACTATTTTCGAAGGGGCGTGCCGATGTCAGAATCAACAGCGAATCACGGTGCCTGGCTTGAATTATTGAGTTGCTTGAACGGTCATGGTGTTTTCAAGACTTTGTGCGCAAGTTTGGTCGTGGTGTTGCAACCATGAGCACTGTTGTGCGTCGTCTGGAAAGGAAGATGCTTCAATCTGATGATCTTCGCCATGTGGTGATTAAAATTGAAACCGAGCTTTTGATCTTGATTTACTCTGCGGTAAAAAAATATCCACGTTATTCTATGATGGGGAGTCGCGCAGCGGGGTGAGGCGCTATTCGCCGACTAGCCATCCGAAATAAGTGTTCCCTTTTGCCTGGGTGAGATTCTCGTTGATCCAGTTTAGGGATGCTTGCATGGCTTGTTTGGCATGCCAGGGCGGGTTGATGATCAACAGGCCGGAGCCGGACATTTGCATTTCAGGAAAGCTGTCGCCGCAGTCGAGTTCGATCCGCAGTATTTTGCGGATACCGGAGCGTTTGAGTTCCCGGAATAAATCGTTGTGGCGGGCTGCGGGCAAGAGCGGGTACCAGATCACATACACACCAGCTCGAAAGTGCGGGTAGATGGTGCTGATCGCTTTTGCAATATTGCTGTATTCAGCTTTATCTTCATAGGAAGGGTCGAGAAAGACCATGCCGCGCTTTTCTTTGGGTGGCAATAATGCACCCAAAGCTTCGAAAGCATCGCGTTTATGCAGGGTAAGTTTACGGCTGCTTTTAAAGCTCTGGCGCAGTGATTCGAATTCTTGCGGATGCAGATCGCAGGCGGCGAGCCGGTCTTGCTCGCGTAACATTGATGCCAGCAGTGCGGTGGAGCCGGGGAAACGATTGTAGCTGCCATCGTTGTTTTCATGTTTAATTTGTTTGAACCAGCGCTCTACACCGGCCGGATGGGGCTGATACCGTTGTGGCCACAGTTGCCCGATACCGGTATCAAATTCGCGATTTTTCAAGGCTTCGGGCGATGTCAGGTCATAAATGCCACGGCTGGCGAATGCATCGAAATGGAACATTGCGGTGTTTTTCTTTTGCATGGCAGCGACGACTTCACCAAGCATGATATGTTTGAGCACATCGGCATGGTTGCCGGCATGGTAGGAATGTTGATAACTGAGCATGGCTGCATGCTGGCCTGTCTTGCAGGAACAGTATAGCGAGCGAGGGGAATGGCACCGCTTGCCGACGATGCGTGGATCTATAGGCCGGGCAACAACGGGCGAATCAGATAAACCATGGATGCGACAACAACGATCATGATCAGATTGAGTCGAATACCTGTTTTGATCATGCGCTGCATGGGAATATGGCCGGTGCCAAAGACAATCGCATTCGGTGGTGTGGCAACTGGCAGCATGAAGGCGCAGGAGGCGGTAAGGGTGGCGACGAGCAGAATGGCGGTGATATCCATGCTGCCAGCCAGACTCGCAGCGGCTAAAATAGGTAACATGACTTGCGTGGTGGCCGTATTACTGGTGATTTCGGTGAGAAAAATAATGATGCAGGCGATACCGACTAGCATTAGTGGTAAGGGTACAGCACTGAGGAATTCCAGTTGGCTGCCAACCCAGCCTGAGAGGCCGGAATGTTGCATGCCGTAAGCCAGTGCAAAACCACCGCCGAGCAGCAGGATAATATCCCAGGGTAGTTTTCGGAATGATGCGGTGTTTAAAATTGATTGATGGTTTTGGCTGCGAAACAGGAACAACAAGCTGGCCATGAGAATAGCCACCGTACCATCATCGACACCGTGATAGGGTAACAGTTCGTTCCAGCCGGGAATGGTGAAGCCATCGCTCTGAATGCCTTTGCGACTCATCCATAACAAGGCCGTGAGGCCTAAAACCCAGCCGACTATTTTCTCCTCAAAGCGCATCGAGCCAAGCTCGCTCAGTGATTTTTGCAAAGCTGTGCCATCGGACTGTTTCCACGGTAGCCGGGCAATCCCAGGCCCCAATACTGCGAACAATACCGCCAGCCCTACAATCACCAAGGGTACACCAATCATCATCCATTCCAGGAATGAGGGCACGGATTCGGGTGCATAGATGCGCATGTTTTCTAGAAACACCAGATTGGGTGCAGTGCCAACGGGTGTGCCCATGCCGCCGATATTGGCGGAATAGGCGATAATCAATAAAAAGCTGGCTGCCATGGGGGCGATGTCTTCGCTTTGGTGTTCCTCCATCAAGCGTTGCAATAGCGGCAGGGCGATGGTGACCATCAGCATGGTGGTGGCGGTATTGGAAATCCACATGGATAAAAATGCCGTGGCACCGGCAAAACCAAGCGCCAGTTGCAAGGGGCTGGCATGCAATCGCGCCAGCATATTGAGCGCAATGCGTTTATGCAGGTTGGTGTTTTGCATGGCCTGAGCGATCAGAAAGCCACCAATGAAGAGAAAGATAATGCTGTTGAGATAACGTGGGGCGATTTCTTTGCCTGTGGCAATGCCGAACAATGGAAAGCAGACCAGCGGAATCAGTGCGGTCAGTGCCAAAGGCACACATTCAGAAATCCACCAGATGGCCATCCACAAAGCAATGCCAAGCATGGCTGCTGCTTGTGCATGGCCGGGAATCTCTACCATCGTAGCGCAAAATAGAGCAATAAGCGGGCCGCTGATGCGAGCGAGGGTGCGTGGCTTATTCATTGCCGTGTGCGTCGGTGTTTTGCAGGGGTGTGAATGATTAAATCGTGGGGCTATTCGGTTTGCATGCCAACACCAGGATGCATCTACCGAGTAACATATTGAGTGAGTTTATTTGACGGATAATCGGAGCGTTGTGTTTATCCAGGGTTTTATAACGATTGCGTTCCTTTCTCCAAACCAGTGCAGCAATAATGTGGATGGGTAGGCAGAATGGAACCAGCCATACCAGGGATGGGCATTGAATCTTGTCGATGTGCACCTTGGGCATATTAAAGCCAGCGCTCATTAATGCGTGAGCCAGATATGGATAGGGTATTGGGGTGATGTGTCCGCCAGTGCTTTCAATGGCTGTTTCGCCGACATGCAAGGGGCCGAACATGCTCCAGAATCCATTGCTTAGAAAACGTAAACGCGATTTCATGTTTAATACATTGGGGGTGGTGATCAATATTACCCCGTTTGGTTTTAGTATACGGTATGCTTCGCGTATAATGGCGCGGTGGTTTTCCAAGTGTTCAACCACTTCGGTAAATGTAATGAGATCAAAGCAGGCATCAGCATAAGGCAAAAGACCATCATTGAGATCCACAATATCAACCTTGATATCATCGAGTTCCATAAATGCATCGGTATAATCACAAGCAGAACTGGTGACGTTGTATTGCTGTTGAATACGGTGAATCAGGTTACCGGTGCCGCTGCCAATATCCAGATGTGTGCCGGAAATATTTGGGTGGTTCTTTTTAAGTTTTAGCAGTGCTTTTTCTAGGGTGATATCATGGCTTAATTTATTATCTTTCATGCCGCCAATCTAGCGCCATGAGTAAGATCGTCTACTTGCATGTGTCATGTCGATGTGTTGTTTCTGCAAACCTTTTGCAAACCAATCGTTTCTCGCTTAACGCTGGTGGCTTGCTACATTGCAGCGATGATGAAGAGTAAATCAACAACGATCTGGTCGTGGGCTCTGTATGATTGGGCCAATTCCGCTTATGCGACAACGGTCATGGCTGGTTTTTTTCCGATCTTTTTCAAACAGTATTGGGCAGCAGATTTATCGGTTAATGAGTCCACCTTCTGGCTGGGTTTATCCAATGCCGGAGCTGGTTTGTTGGTGGCGTTGCTGGCTCCGTTATTGGGTGCAATGGCGGATCAGGGTGGTTTGAAAAAACGTATGCTGCTGAGCTTTGCCAGCATGGGCGTGCTGATGACTGCATCATTGTTTTTGGTGGGTGAAGGGCATTGGCTGTTGGCGCTGATGATTTATGTGTTTGGCATGGTGGGCTTTTCAGGTGCCAATGTATTTTATGATGCGCTGATTATTGATGTGGCCGAACGCCGCCAGCTGGACCGGGTTTCGGCGCTCGGTTATGCGGTGGGTTATGCGGGTGGCGGTGTGTTGTTTGGGCTGAATGTGTTGATGATTCTGCATCCGGATTGGTTCTGGTTGATGGATAAAACAGATGCAGTGCGCTGGTCGTTTATCTCGGTGGCGTTGTGGTGGAGTCTGTTTACCCTGCCGTTGGCCTTGTATGTGCATGAGCAACGATCAACTGAATCAATGCCCTGGCGGCAAGCCTTGGTTAAAGGTTATGTCCAGTTGGTGGAGACATTTCATCACTTGCGCTCATTAAAGGCTGTATGGTTGTTTTTGCTGGCATATTTTTTCTATATTGATGGTGTGAACACTGTAGCGCGCATGGCGGTGGATTATGGTTTGTCGCTGGGTTTTGATTCGACGGTATTGATCACGGCATTACTGATGACACAAGTCATTGCTTTTCCATCGGCGCTGGCGCTGGGGTGGTTGGGTGAGCGCTGGAGCGCCAAGGGTGTGATTCTGGTGTGTCTGGCTGTCTATGCAGCAGTATGTGTGTGGAGTTCGACCATGCAGCAGGCTACCGACTTCTACTGGCTGGCTGCTGCTATCGGTTTGGTGATGGGTGGAGTGCAAGCTTTATCGCGCTCGATGTATGCCCGCCTTATCCCAAGTCATCAGGCGGGTGAGTTTTTTGGTTTCTTTAATATGCTGGGTAAATTCGCAGCAGTGATGGGGCCTGCATTGATGGGGGTGGCGAGTATTGCATCGGGTAGCGCGCGTTTTTCTATTCTGGTGATTGTGTTGTTGTTTGTTGTTGGTGCGGTGCTGCTGTTGCAGGTGAAGGATAATGGCGCTGTGCATGATGGTGAAAGGCTATGAACAGATAGTTGATTCGTGTGAGCGGCAAGGCTTATCGCATGGTGAGGTGTTTTTTTTAACGTCCCGACATCTGCAATAGTGCCTTTTTCAGTGAATTCTGAACCGGGTGCGTCCCCAACCAAATAGCCAGCAGAGCGTGTTGAAAATCAGAGCCGTGAATGATGCTTTGCACCTGTCCATTGCAACGTATGCGGGTGTCGCTGTTGGATAAGAAGTCAAAAACGAATGCATCCCCCTTGTGAATATCTCCAAACAAATCACTGAATTGTTTTAAGCGTTCTTCCAGACGAATCATCATGTCGGCTGTCTGATTGCGTTCAAAGCCTTTGCGCCAGCCTCGGGCTAACATGTCATGACCAACGCCGCCGTGTAAAAACACCACGCGTAATTGTGCAGGTCGAGCATGTTGAATGATCGAGTCGACATCACGGGATAGACGCGGCAGATAAAGTGATAGCTGATAAATATCCATCATAAAAATCGAACGAAAACCTGTGCCATTTAATCTAAGCGTTTGACCGTCAAGCTCCACACTTTCCAGCGTAGTGATGCTTTCCTCCGGGGTGCTTGCCCATGCAGATAAGGGCATGCATAAGGAGTAAAAAATTATAGCATAAATGCGTAACATTCGTAGTGATCGATGCTGTTATTGTTTAATCTGCTCAATTTCATCCACAAAAATCATCAACTCTCTAGCTGTCTCCATGCTTTTTTCAGGCTTAGGCTTATTTTGCAAACGATGCATAAGACTGTCACCGCGCAGAACCAGTGGTTTGTTGCGAAAACTGTTGCGGATCAGTTCTGTTTTGATACGCGCCCATGTCTCCACAAGATTTGCCTGGCGGGCATCGAGTAATTGAGCGTTCGCACTGGCATCCTCCATGTTTAATAACAGTAACTCCCGAGCCAGATAATCCATCCATGCTATATCTCGCTGCTCCAGCGTAGAATAGTTGGTGAATCGTATTACTGAGGCGGTGAGTTGATTGGCAGCAATGGCAGTTCCGGTCCAGGCATGTTGCTTGAGATCCAGAGCGATCACGCGCATCCAAGAGTATGCCATGAGCAGTTCACGTGAACGGCGTTCATCAAAGGCTTGTCCTGCCAAATGGTGATGCAATTGATTCATGCGCTGCTGGATTTGATGGAATAGTTTCTGAGAACCGGGGGCATCCTTTGCCAAGGCTGTATCAACAATGTTTTCTGCATCCGCTTGCATGTCTGCAAGCATGGGTTGCATGCTCGCAGAAGCCGCATTGGCGCTAGCCGATGAAAAAGCTGTGAGCATCATGCAAACGAGTATCAATGAAATATAATGATAAGGTGGGATCATCAAGGTCTCCTGAGTTGATTGAGAGCAGACTATGCTATCATGATAATATTGCCAGAAGTTGTCTGCTCGATCAGTTATCAGGCAGCCTTTGAATTGCTGGCGAAATTAAGCTCCCAACAGTTTGCCGATGCATTCAAGATGTGGCTGGAAACAGGTCATTATGCCAGCAGACCACCGGGTGAAGTCCACGGCTCTTTTAAAGTAAATATAGGGCTGCATCATTTGGCTCTTTCAGTTGAAAGTTTTGAGCAGCTTGATGCCATTCATGAAAAAATCAAAGTATCTGGCATAAACATAGAATTCTCCCCCGAACTTCTCAGGGCGGGGCCTTCCAGACATATGATGTGTTATGAACCCAGCGGCATAAGAATAGAATTTATATGCGTAGAAAATTAGTGTAAACAGAGCTTAGACTCACAGAGGTGTGTCGTGAAATTCCAGGTTAATTTGGCAGATGTTCGAGCTGAGGTGAGGGGGTTCCGATCCTCGCTGTCCTCGCGGGGTGTCATGTGTGGGAACGCATGCATTGGGGGTGGCTGTTCTTTCGTTTCAACTTGGTTAGAGTGCCGCTCCCGCAGCGGGATGCTGCGTAGCCCTGAAGTTCAATAACTAGAGGATATTATTATGCCAGTTCAACGTACACTTTCTATTATCAAGCCTGATGCCGTCGCCAAGAATGTTATTGGGGATATTATCCGTCGTTTTGAAGAAAACGGCCTTTCAGTGATTGCAACCAATTTGACCCATTTATCAGTTGAAGAAGCGGGTCGTTTTTATGCTGTGCATGCGGAACGTCCTTTTTATGCAGATCTGTGCAAATTCATGAGCTCGGGGCCTGTGTTGGCGATGGCTCTGGAAGGTAAGAATGCCATTACCTTAAACCGTCAGTTGATGGGTGCAACCAATCCGAAAGAAGCCGAAACAGGTAGCATTCGCGCTGACCATGCTGATTCGATTGATGCCAATGCCGTGCACGGTTCTGATTCGGAAGAGAATGCTGCGATTGAAATTGCCTTTTTCTTCTCCGGTCTGGATCTACACAGCCGTTAATTTCTGATGAGCGATACAAACACTTCAATGCCTAAGCAATCAACACCAGCCGAGACAACATCATCCCAGCCGCAGACTTCCGAGCAGATCAGGGTGCGGCGTGAAAAACTGACACGCATCCGTGAAGCTGGCCAGGCTTATCCGAATACCTGGCGCAGTGATCACAGTGCAGCCGAGATTCATCTCGAACATGCGGAACATGATGCTGAGAAGCTGGCCGAAATCGGTCAGCAGGTACGCGTGGCAGGGCGCATGATGGCACATCGTGTGATGGGTAAATCGAGCTTCATCAAGATTCAGGATGGATCGGATACATCTGTTTCGGATGTGCCTATCCCTGATGACACACGCCTCGATCAGATTCAGTTGTTTTTGAATCGTGATGTACTTGGTGGGGCGGAAATTTATAACCCGACGCGCAAGTGGGATTTGGGTGATATTGTCGGTGCGGAAGGTGTGGTTTTTCGTACCAAAACGGGTGAGTTGTCGGTGCGCGTTACGCGCATTGAATTGATCAGCAAATGTCTGCGTCCTTTGCCTGAAAAGTGGCATGGGCTGAGTGATATCGAAACCCGTTATCGTCAGCGTTATGTCGATTTGATGGTCACGCAGGAATCACGTCAGACATTCCGCACGCGTTCGAAGATTGTATCGTTGTTGCGCAGTGGGTTGGAAGAACGTGATTTTATCGAAGTGGAAACACCCATGCTGCAAGCTCAGCCGGGTGGTGCAGCAGCACGCCCATTTACCACCCATCATAATGCCCTCGATATGGAACTATCCTTGCGTATTGCGCCGGAACTGTATTTGAAACGATTGCTGGTTGGTGGCTTTGAGCGTGTGTTTGAGATCAATCGCAACTTTCGCAATGAAGGCCTTGATGCGACCCACAATCCTGAATTTACCATGGTGGAGTTTTATCAGGCTTATGCCGATTTTAATGATGCCATGGATACAACCGAAAGCTTGATTCGTAATATCGCGGCAGGTCTGGGGATGAGCGAAACCGAATGGGAAGGGGTAACGATTGATTTAACGCAATCATTCAAACGTCTGCGTCTGGATGAATCGGTGTTTGCCAAGCGTCCTGATTTGCGTGGTCATGCCAATGATAAAGCTTTGTTGGCAACGGTGTGTTTGCAGGAAATCCCGGCTATCAAACCCTTGATCACCTGGAAAGCAGGCCATTATCTGCTGGCTCTGTTTGAAGAGCTGGTGGAGCCGGAATTGTCTCAGCCTACATTTATCACCCATTACCCGGTGGATGTGTCGCCTCTGGCTCGGCGCAACAATGATGAGGAATCGGTGACCGATCGTTTTGAGTTGTTTGTAGCTGGCCGTGAAATCGCCAACGGGTTTTCGGAATTGAATGATCCGGATGATCAGCGTGAGCGTTTTGTGGCTCAGGCTCAGGCCAAGGCTGCAGGTGATGCGGAAGCAACAGGTGTGGATGAAGATTATTTGCGCGCTCTGGAATTTGGCATGCCTCCTGCTGCAGGTGTCGGCATTGGTGTGGATCGACTGGTGATGATGTTGACCGGCCAACATTCGATTCGCGATGTGTTGTTGTTCCCACACATGAGGCCTGAATAAACATCCAGAATGATCTCAAGCAGGAGGGGTTATGATCGCAGAAAATATTATGGTGACAAATATTGTGACCGCCCGTGTTGATGAAGCTGTCGATCACGTGTTGGCACGGATGCGCGATGCCAGATTGCGCATGATTCCTGTTGTCGGGGATGATGCTGAAATCGTCGGTGTTATTTCTACTTTTTCCGTGCTGGAAAAGGTGGTGCCGAGTTATATCGTGACCGGCGATTTGAACCATATCCCCTATGCGCCGGATATTGGTATTTTACGTCGTCATTATGATGAGATTTCGACTCTGTCTATCGCTGCAATTATGGATAAGAAGCCACTGACGGTGCATCGGGATGAATCGTTGTTGTCGGTTGCTGCAGCAATGGTCTCGTATACCAAACATGAATATGCCATGGTGGTGGATGATCAGAAACGCTTGCTGGGTATTATTTCTGCCGGAGATGTGCTCGATCGCATGAAACGGGATGATGACGATGCATAATACGGTTGAACATGCTTCCTCTGTAATCTTCGGTATGGATCCAACCTGGATGGCTGTGTCGATTTTATTGATCGTGTATGCCTTTATTATGGCCGAAAAATTCAATCGTGCTGTGCTCTCCTTGCTCGGTGCCGGTTTGATGATCCTGTGCGGTGTAATCACCCAGCAGCAGGCTATTGCCGGTGTCGATTTTAATACCATTGGGCTGTTGACCGGCATGATGGTGATTGTGGCGATCAGTCAAAAAACGGGCATGTTTCAATATGTGGCCATTAAAGCGGCGAAAGCCGTGAAGGGTAGTCCGTGGGGCATTCTGGTGATGCTGTCGATTGTGACAGCGGTATTTTCTGCTTTTCTCGATAATGTGACGACCGTGTTGTTGATTGCACCAGTAACCCTGCTGATCACCGATGCGCTCGGTGTGCGCCCTTACCCGTATCTATTTGCGCAGATTTTAGCTTCCAATGTCGGTGGTACGGCAACGCTGATTGGTGATCCACCGAATATCATGATTGGTTCGGCTGCGAACCTGAGTTTTATGGATTTTCTAGTGAATTTAGCACCGATTACGCCGGTTATTTTTGTGGTGATGCTGGTGGCTATCTGGTTCATGTTTGGCCGTGATTTGCATGCTACGGATGAAAATAAAGCCCTGGTGATGCGCTTTGATGAAAATGAAGCGATTAAAGATGTGCCACTGCTGATAAAGAGTTTGTGTGTATTGTTTCTGGTTATTACCGGTTTCACCATGGCACACAGCTTGCATCTGGAACCGGCCTCGATTGCCATGTTTGGTGCGGCGCTATTGTTGTTGTTGCAGACCTTTGGCCAGACGCTGGAAGAAAAAGATCATGCCTATGAAGGCATTATGGCCGATGTGGAGTGGACAACAATTTTCTTCTTCGTCGGCCTGTTCATCGTCGTGACTGGTGTTGAACATACCGGCGTGATTGAAATGCTGGCAATGAAAACCCTGGAGCTGACTGGCGGTGATTTTAATGCCACCGTGGGTGCGATTCTCTGGGTGTCTGCGATTGCATCGGCATTGATTGATAATATCCCCTTTGTTGCAACCATGATTCCGTTGATTCAAAGTATGGCTCCGAACTTTGGTGGAGCAGATGCTATTGTGCCTTTGTGGTGGGCGTTGGCTTTGGGAGCGTGTTTGGGTGGTAATGGTTCATTGATCGGGGCATCGGCGAATCTCATCGTAGCAGGCTTTGCCCAGCGTGCAGGTCATCCGATTCAGTTTCTGGTGTTTATGAAACATGCGTTTGGATTGATGCTGATTTCCATTGCCATTTCGCATGTGTATATCTATTTTCGTTATTTAAGCTAATCCATCGAGTCGGGTGATTATGAAACAAGGTTTTTTTCGTTCCTATGAATGGATGTTGGCACGGCGTTATTTGCGCTCGCGGCGCAGTGAAAAGTTTGTATCGCTGATCAGCTGGAGTTCTGGTGCGGGCATTGCCATTGGTGTGATGACGCTGATTGTGGTGTTATCGGTGATGAATGGCGCAGCAGTGGAAATTCGTGATAAAATCCTAGGCTTTTCATCGCATGTGGATATTCAAGGGCCGGGCAATGAGTTAAACGACTGGCGCAGCTGGTTGGCGCAGGCGGAAGAGTTGGATGGGGTGGAGCGTGTCGCGCCCTACATTTCGACACAGGTATTGGCCTCCTATGGTTCACGGGCTTTGGGTGGTATTTTAAAAGGCGTGGATGTGAGCCGCAGTGATGATATTGCCAAGCATATTGTGCAAGGTCGTTTT
>CAYOTF010000053.1:13174-14595 GCA_964406805.1 uncultured Zetaproteobacteria bacterium
CGCCCTTTCAGATGGGCATGGGCAAGAGTTTGGCCAGAAAGCTGGGGGCAGGGGTTGGTGATCGGGTACGTTTGATGTCCCCATCTGGCGGTATCAGTCCATCGGGCGCGGTGCCACGTATGCGTGCGTTTGAAGTGGTGGGTATCTTTGATTCGGGTTTTTATGAATATGATATAGGCATGATGGTAACCCCTCTAGCGGCGATTCAGCGGCTGAATAAAATGGGTGATAGTGTGACCGGCATCGAAGTCTTTTTGTATGATAAAGACTTGGCCAGCCAGGTGGCGGAGGCGGCACGCAGAGCATTGCCGGTAGGTGCGTGGGTGACCGATTGGCAACATCGGCATCGTTCCTTTTTTCAGGCTATGAAAACCGAACGTATCGCCATGGGCGTGATTTTATCGTTAATCGTGATGGTGGCGGTATTCAATATGGTGGCCTCACTGGTAATGGTGGTGATGGAACGCCGCAAAGAAATTGCCATCCTCAAAACAGTCGGTGCAACACATGCGTCCGTTATGCGTATTTTTCTATTGATGGGTACATTGCTTAGCGGCATAGGTACTCTGATCGGTGCTTCGTTAGGGCTATTGCTGGCCTGGCAGCTGGATAGCCTGATGGCATGGATAGAAACGCTTACAGGCGTAAAGTTCATGTCCAGCGATGTGTATTATATCGATCATATTCCTTCCGTGATTGATCCTGTATCGGTTGCAACGATTGTTGGCGTTAGCTTGGTCATGGGTGTCTTGGCGACATTTTATCCGGCATGGCGTGCTGCCAGCGTGCCGCCTGCAGAAGCGCTGCGATACGAATAAGTGTTTCTTTTTTGCTGCAGGTAAGTTTCGACATAACAATCTTTGACATAACTATTGCTTCTTTCATACTCTAATTGCTGCGAATCTGATTCGTGTCAGGGAGTTCACTATGAATTTTAGCTTAACACTAAAGTTGGAAACCTTCATAAGAGATCGTGCTGCTTCCAGAGATTATAATAATGCCAGTGAAGTGGTTCGCTTACTCAAGCGGACAGAAGAAGAGCAGGCGTTGAAGTTGGAGCGTTTGCGTGCATCTGTTCGTGTTGGTGGTGAAGCGATTGCAAACGGTGATATATGCTGAAATGGCAGGAGGGGGAAGCTAACGATGTTGACTGAATCCCATCGTATTGAATTCAAAAGCCAGTTGACGGATAGCCTTGAAAAAGAGGCCGTGGCATTTTTGAATTATCGTGATGGTGGTCTGATTTATATCGGGGTGAATGATTCGGGTGAAGCGGTAGGGATTGATGATGTGGATGAGCTGCAGCTGATCATCAAGGATCGTATCAAACACAATATTATACCTTCCACGATGGGTCTGTTTGATGTGTCGCTGGAGGATTGGCATGGCAAAGCAGTCATTAAAGTCACTTTGGCCAGTGG
>CAYOTF010000053.1:14605-15736 GCA_964406805.1 uncultured Zetaproteobacteria bacterium
AGAAACCTTATTATTTAAGCAAACGCGGTATGTCGCCCAGGGGTTGTTTTATTCGCATCGGCAGTGCCAGCGAGCCGATGACAGGGCGCATGATTGAAGAGTTGTTTGCGCGGCGTATTCGCAATTCGATTGGCAATATCAGATCCAGATATCAGGATTTAAGCTTCGAACAGTTGAAAATCTATTACCATGAAACCTCGTATAAACTCAATGATCAGTTTGCCCGTAACTTGGAATTGCTTACCGAAGATGGAAAGTACAACTACGCGGCTTATTTGCTTTCTGATCATAACGGTTGTTCGATCAAAGTGGCCAAGTATGCAGGCATGACCCGTGTCGATTTACTGGAAAATGAGGAGTATGGTCACTGCTGTTTGATCAAGGCCACCAAGGCGGTATTGGAAAAGCTGAATATTGAGAACAGGACATTTGCCCGCATCACCGATGTGAAGCGCATTGAGCAGAAACAGATTGATCCGATTGCCCTGCGCGAGGCGGTGATCAATGCGATTATTCATAATGATTTCAGCAATGAAGTGCCGCCCAAGTTTGAGTTGTTTTCGGATCGTTTGGAGATCACGTCGGCAGGTGTAATTCCGCCCGGTTTTTCTGAACAGGATTTCTTCAAAGGGTACTCCGTGCCGCACAATAAAGAGCTGATGCGTATTTTCCGTGATCTGGAACTGGTGGAACAACTGGGTTCAGGTATCCCGCGTATTCTTGAGAAGTATCAACCTTCGGTGTATCACTTTAGCCCCAACTTTATTCGTCTGACGTTTCCTTTTGCTGAGACCTTGGTCATTGGTGATGGGGGGAGTGACCAAGCTAGTGACCAAGCTAGTGACCAAGCTAAATTACTTGTTTTCTGTCATGAACCTCGTTTTGTGATTGATATGATGACTTATCTGGGATTAAAGCATCGCACCTACTTCCGCCGGAATATACTTAATCCATTGCTAGATACTGGAAAGTTGGAGGCAACAGTTCCCGACAAACCAACCAGCCCTAATCAGCAATATGTTACTGTGCAGGCGAGAGAGAAAAATCATGGCTTAAGGATTCAGGGGGGGGGGGGGGGTATTTTGCCGTTGGTTTTAAAACAAAAAAAGTAAAAAACAGATTTTTGTGGGT
>CAYOTF010000054.1:0-15652 GCA_964406805.1 uncultured Zetaproteobacteria bacterium
AGGCTGAAGGGCTGAAGAATTTCAGCGTATTTTGCAATCATGTGCTCACCCCCGCAGCCATTCAGCATATTCTGCAATCGCCCGAAGTTCGGGAGATGGGAGCAGTATCCATTGATGGTTTCTTCGGGCCTTCACATGTGAGCTCGGTGATTGGTTATGAGCCTTATGAGTTTTTCGCTGAGGAATTTCAAAAGCCGGTGGTGATTGCCGGTTTTGAGCCTTTGGATGTGATGCAATCGGCATTGATGTTGATTCGGCAGCTCAATGAGGGGCGTGCTGAAGTGGAAAATGAATATACCCGTGTTGTGACCCGAGAAGGGAATTTAAAAGCCCAGGCATTGGTGGCCGAAGTGTTTGAATTGCGTCGGGAGTTTGAATGGCGAGGCTTGGGTATGGTGCCTTATTCGGCCTTGAAAATTAAAGAGGCATTTCGTGAGTTCGATGCAGAGGTGCGTTTTTCGGTGCCTAAAATTGTAGCCTATGATGTGAAGGGCTGTGAGTGCCCATCGATTTTGCGTGGTGTAAAAAAACCTACCGATTGCAAATTGTTCGGTACAGTCTGCACACCTGAGAATCCGATGGGTTCGTGCATGGTATCCTCGGAAGGTGCGTGTGCAGCATATTGGTCGTACGGGCGTTTTCGTCAGCCCGAAAAGGAATCGGCAGGAGCTGCATCATGAGCGCCCCACGCAGATTCCCCATGCGACTGGATTTGAGAAAAGGTAAGGTTGAAATGGTGCATGGCAGTGGTGGCAGAGCCATGGCTCAGCTGATTGAAGAGGTGTTTATCAAGCATCTGGACAATGATTTGCTGCGTCAGGGTAATGATCAGGCCATGTTCGATTGCGAAAAAGGACGCATGGTCATGAGTACGGATGGTCATGTTATTTCGCCATTGTTTTTCCCCGGTGGTGATATCGGTTCATTGTCGGTACATGGCACGGTCAATGATGTCGCTATGTCTGGCGCAAAACCATTATACCTTTCAGCCAGCTTTATTATTGAAGAGGGGTATGCGCTGGCAGATCTGAACCGCATTGTGGAAAGCATGGCAAAAGCGGCAAAAAAAGCCGGTGTATCCGTGGTCACAGGCGATACCAAAGTGGTTGAACGCGGCAAGGGTGATGGTGTGTTTATTTCAACCACGGGTATTGGCATGGTGCCGGATGGTGTGAATATTTCAGGAGACAAGGCAGAGCCCGGTGATGTGGTGCTGGTCAGTGGTAGCATGGGTGATCACGGAGTTGCGATCATGTCGAGCCGAGAAGGGTTGGAGTTTGAGACTGAGATTCAATCCGATTCTGCCGCACTCAATGGCATGATTGCAGATATGGTGGCAGCTGTGCCGGATATTCATTGCTTGCGTGATCCGACCCGAGGCGGCCTGGCAACCACGCTGAATGAAATTGCACAGCAGTCCGGCGTGGGTATGCAGTTGGTGGAAGATGATGTGCCGGTACATGAGGATGTGAAAGCTGCATGTGAATTGCTTGGCCTGGATCCCTTGTATGTGGCCAATGAAGGCAAGCTGATTTGCATTTGTGCGGCTGAACATGCCGAAGCGTTGTTAACGGTGATGCAAGCGCATGAACTGGGTAGCGATGCGGCGATCATTGGCAAGATAGTGGAGGATGCGCACGGCTTTGTGCAAATGGAAACTACTTTTGGCGGCTCACGCATAGTGGATTGGTTGGCCGGCGAACAGCTGCCACGGATTTGTTGATCTGATGCGCATCCTGTTGCTGAGCCATGCTTTTAACAGCCTGACACAACGGCTGTACGTGGTGCTGAAACAGGATGGGCATGATGTATCGATTGAATTTGATATTCATGATGATGTGGCACAACAAGCTATTGATTTGTTTAAGCCTGATTTGATTGTGGCACCTTATCTGAAACGGGCAATTCCGGCATCGATATGGAAAAAGCATGTGTGCCTGATTGTGCATCCGGGCATTGTCGGGGATCGCGGCCCCTCGGCACTGGATTGGGCTATCATCAATCAAGAGCAGCGCTGGGGCGTGACGCTGTTGCAGGCCAATGCCGAAATGGATGCCGGGGATATATGGGCAACGGTTGAGTTTCCGATGCGAACCGGAAGTAAAGCCAGTATTTATCGCAATGAAGTGAGTTTTGCTGCGTTACAAGCGGTGCAGCAGGCGGTTATAAACTTTGCAAATCCGGATTTTAAGGCAGTGCCGTTAATACGGCAGCGCTCATCGCATCGCGGTGAGCTACGGCCATTGATGCAGCAAGATGTGCGTAGCATTGACTGGCAGCACGACGATACAGCCACGGTGTTGCGTAAGATCAATAGTGCGGACGGTTTTCCGGGCGTTAAAAGTGAATGGTTCGGGCGGCATGTGTTTGTATATGATGCGCGCCAGGCGAGCGGCTTAAGCGGGGCGGCTGGGGAAACTCTGGCACGTTCAGGCTTTGCGCTGTGCCGCGCCACCCGCGATGGTGCGGTATGGATTGGCCATGTAAAAGACAAGCTGCATCATCATCCGTTCAAATTGCCGGCAAGCCTTATTTTTGCCACGGAGAGCAAAGCACTGACAGAAATTCCGGCGAATGAAGGTTACCAGGAAATAAGCTATGCAGAAGCGAACGGCGTAGGCTATTTGTATTTCCCCTTTTATAATGGGGCAATGAGTAGCGCGCAGTGCAAGGCGTTGCGAATTGCCTATCAGGCGGCGACACAACGCAACACACAGGTGATTGTATTGATGGGGGGGAACGATTTCTGGTCGAATGGCATTCATCTGAATATGATTGAAGCGGCATCGAGTGCGGCGGATGAGTCGTGGGAAAACATTCAGGCAATGAACGATCTCTCCGAAGCGATCATCACCACGACATCGCATATGGTGGTTGCAGCGATGCAAGCCAATGCCGGGGCAGGCGGCGTGTTTTTGGCGCGTGCAGCCGATCAGGTATGGGCGCATGAGGATGTTATCCTGAATCCGCATTATAAAGATATGGGCAACCTTTATGGCTCGGAATACTGGACTTATTTATTGCCGAAATATTGTGATGAGCAGCATGCCAAGCGTATTACTCAGGCTCGATTGCCTATGGGGGTGCAAGAAGCCTGCGCTTTGGGTTTGATTGATATGGTCATCGAGGGTGAAAAGACAAGCTTTGTTACGCAAGTGAAGCAACAAGCTGTAGCGCTGGCGCAATCGGAAAATATGGCGCAACGGTTGCAGCAAAAGCAGCAAAGCCGTCTGCAGGATGAGGCGCTCAAGCCGCTGGCTGCGTATCGTGACGAAGAGTTGTGCAGGATGAAAAAGAATTTTTATGGGTTTGATCCCAGTTACCATGTGGCGCGTTATAATTTTGTGTATAAAGTGTGTAAGTCGAGAACACCGCTGACACTGGCAAATCACAGGAGCATGGGAGCGAATGCGCTGAGGAGGGCAGCATGAATACTACCTTACCATCGATATTACTGGTCGATGATGAAGTGCGAGTGCTGGAGTCATTGCAGCGTTTGCTGGAAGATGATTTTGATGTGTACATGGCCAATTCGCCGGATGAAGCGATGGTGATTCTGGCCGATGAATGGATTCAGGTTGTGCTCTCGGATCAACGCATGCCGGGCATGTCGGGTATTGAATTTTTGCACGAGGTGCGGCAACGTTTTCCGGATGTGATTCGGATGATTGTATCCGGCTACACTGATTCTGATGATATCATCAAAGCGATCAATGATTCGGGCATACATCAGTATATTACCAAGCCATGGGATCCGGAAAACCTGCTGCGCACCGTACACAATGCAGCTCATATGTTTGCCTTGCAGAGGGAGAACCAGCAACTTTCCGTCGAGTTGAAAATGTTGCCGCGTAATGTGGAAGAGGGATTGGCTGAGATACGGCAGCGATTGCAGAAGAATTATGATCTGGATGATGGCATTATTCGTTCGCCGGAAAGTGTCATGAACAGGGTTTGCGATTCGATTCGTCAGGTAGCCACATTCGATGTGACAGTGCTGTTGACCGGCGATTCAGGCACTGGCAAGGAACTCACGGCCCGAGCTATTCACTACAATAGCCTGAGAATGGATAAGGTATTTGTGGTTGAAAACTGTGGAGCATTGCCGGATGAGTTGCTGGAGAGTGAACTCTTCGGTTACAAAAAAGGCGCATTTACCGGCGCGACGAGCGACAGGGTCGGGCTGTTTGAGGCGGCGCATGGCGGCACTATTCTTCTCGATGAAATCGGCGATACCACGCCGGCCTTTCAGGTGAAGTTGCTGCGTGTGTTGCAGGAGGGTGAGATTCGACCCATGGGCACCAACGAACGCAAGCAGATTGATGTGCGGGTGATTGCTGCAACCAACAAGGATCTTGAAGCTGAAGTGCGCGCGGGACGATTCAGAGAGGATTTGTTTTATCGTCTGGCTACGTTTCAGATTCATCTTCCGCCACTGTCCGAACGACTGGATGATATTCCGCTACTGGCTCGATCGTTGCTGGAACAGGCCATGGCCGAGCTGGCGAAGAAGGTGTCCGGCTTTCGTGATGAAACACTGGTATGCATGCAGGCTTATCATTGGCCGGGCAATGTCAGAGAGCTGCAGAATGAGATTAAGCGCATGCTGGTTATAGCCACAGGTGATTGGTTGGGAGCGGAGCTGTTGTCTCCTCAAGTGCTTAGAGCGGCCCCGCAGGAAGATGAGGCGGAGCTGACTTGGTTAACGGCGCTGGATGGTTCATTAAAAGAGCGCATGGATGCACTCGAAGCCCGAATTGTAAATGAATCGATGATTCGCAACCGTTGGAATAAAAGCAAATCGGCGAAAGAACTGGGCTTGTCACGGGTTGGCTTGAGGAACAAGCTTGAACGCTATGGCCTGGAAAAAGTGGAAACACTGGAATTGGCGGATGATGAAGCAAGGCAGGCCGCAGGGGGGTCAACGTGAAACAATTGATATGGCTTTGGCTGCAGAGATATATGCTGTGCTGATCGGTGGTGCGCAACGGATATGCATCAATAACTGCGCGGGTTGAAGCAGCCATGCCGATAAACCTGTCCGAGCAGGTGTCCAAGACTGCCGATGGTGATTTTTCGACGGGCAATGAAGAGGTTTGGATGGAGGTCATCCAGAAAATGGATGAGGTTTATGCCGATCTGTTGCGCTATCAGGTTGAGCTGGAAGAAAAGAACGTCGCGCTGGAAGAAGCCGAGCAGTTTATTCGGGGAGTGCAGGCTTCGATGACGGATGTGCTGCTTGTCTGTGATGTGCAGGGCAAGATTCAACAGAGCAACCGGGCGCTGTTTGAATTGAGTGGCTTGGATGAAACAGCCTTGCAGGGGCGCTTGATTGTATCATTGTTTGATCACGATTCGCAGCCCATTATTGAAATTGCGATGCGTAGCGTGCGGGCAGGTAAAACTGCGGAGCATGAAGTGTTCATTCAGGATGCTCATGGAGAACGGGCTCCGTTGGTTATTCGTTGCGCTCCCCGCTTTGATCATGAAGGCGTATTGCAGGGGATGGTGGTGATCGGCCGCCCTATTGGTGAGTTGCGTCGTGCATACAATAAACTGAATCAGACGCATCTGGAATTAAAACAGGCTCAACAACATCTGGTTCAATCCGAAAAAATGGCTTCGCTGGGCCGCTTGGTCGCCGGCGTGGCGCACGAATTGAACAACCCAATCAGCTTTGTTCACAGCAATATGTACGCGATTAAGAAGTATGGTTATCGCTTGCGTGAATATATTGATGCATTGCATGCGCAACTGGGGGATGCTGTCGATCAGAAATTGCGGCGACGCTTAAAGATCGACCGTATTCTGGACGATATTCCTTCTCTGGTGGATGGCGGCTTGGAGGGGACGGAGCGGGTCAGTGGTATCGTGCAGGATTTGCGTCGCTTTTCGACATCCAACCGCGAGCAACAATGTGAATTTGATTTACTGGAGACTGTGAAAAATGCAGCGGGCTGGGTGACGCAAGCTGCGCAGTTGCAGGCTCAGTTAAAGGTGTCCGGTGAGCCTATCATGATCACCAATTATAATGGTTTTATTCATCAGGTGATTGTGAACCTAGTTCAGAATGGGTTGGATGCCATGGAAGATAATGCCATGCCTGAGATTGATATTATGTGTCGTCAGCTCGATCACTGCGCTCAGATAGAGATTCGTGACTACGGTACCGGGATTTCAGATGAGGATATGCTGAAAATTTTCGATCCATTTTTTACCACAAAGGATGTGGGAAAAGGAACAGGTCTAGGGCTGTATATCAGTTACGGACTGATAGTGGAGCAATGCGAAGGCAGTATGAGCGTGGTTAACCATCCTGATGGTGGTGCGGTGTTTAGGCTGGAACTGCCTCTTGCGACAGGAGGGCAACATGCATCAACAACAGACTAATATGCTTTGGCTGCAGTCGGGTGGCTGCGGTGGTTGTACGCTATCCATGCTGTGTGCGGAATCGGCTGATGTGATCAGTCAATTTGAAGCGGCTAATATTCATGTGTTGTGGCACCCATCGTTGAGTGAAGCTAGCGGTGATGCGGTGATCGATATTCTGGAATCCATCCTCAATGATGAAGTGAGGTTGGATATTTTATGTCTGGAGGGCTCGGTTGTTCGCGGTCCGAATAATACGGGTAAGTTTCATATGCTGGCAGGTACTGGCAAGCCCATGATGCACTGGGTTGATCAGTTGTCTGCCAAAGCGGCTTATGTGGTGGCGGTCGGTACGTGTGCCGCCTATGGTGGCATTACCGCTGGTGGAGGTAATCCGTCGGATGCTTGCGGTTTGCAATATGATGGTGAACGTCAGGGCGGTTTGTTGGGGGCGGGTTTTCGCTCGGAGACTCGGATGCCGGTGATCAACATTTCCGGCTGTCCAACCCACCCCAACTGGGTGACCGAAACGCTGGCTCAGATCTCATTCGGTGATTTTACCGAAGATAGCATGGACGCACTGGGGCGACCACGCAGTTATGCCGATCAACTGGTGCATCATGGTTGTCCGCGCAACGAATATTATGAGTTTAAGGCCAGCGCTGAAAAACCGGGGGATCTGGGTTGCATGATGGAACATATGGGTTGTGTCGGCACACAGGCACATGGTGATTGCAATACGCGTTTATGGAATGGTGAGGGCTCGTGTCTGCGCGGTGGTTATCCCTGTGTTAATTGTACTGCTCCGGGCTTTGAGGAGCCCGGTCATGCATTTACCGAAACACCGAAAATTGCAGGCATCCCTGTTGGCCTGCCAATAGATATGCCCAAAGCCTGGTTTGTAGCGCTGGCTTCATTATCCAAAGCGGCAACACCGGATCGCCTCAAACGCAATGCTATATCGGATCACATTCAGGTTGCTCCTGCGATTCGTCAAAAGAGAAAGCCATGAGTCGCAAAATTGTTGGTCCTTTTAACCGGGTGGAAGGTGATTTGGAAGTGCAGCTGGATATTGAGGATGGCGTGGTGGAAAAAGCCTGGGTGGTTTCGCCCATGTATCGAGGCTTTGAACAGATGCTCAATGGTAAGCAGCCTGTCGATGCGATGAGCTATGCGCCACGGATCTGTGGCATCTGTTCGGTTGCCCAATCGGTTGCAGCGGCCGGAGCTCTGGCCAGTGCGCAGGGAGTATCCATGCCGGCCAACGGTGAATATGCAGTCAACTTGATTCTTGCTAATGAAAACCTGGCCGATCATCTGACCCACTTTTACCTGTTTTTCATGCCCGACTTTGCACGGCAAATCTATAAGGATGAGCCGTGGCATGCGGTTGTTGCTGAGCGCTTTACAGCCATGCAGGGCACAGCAGCAAAAGATATGTTGCCGGCGCGGGCGCAATTTATGCATTTGATGGGGATTCTGGCGGGTAAATGGCCACATACGCTGGCGATACAGCCGGGAGGAACAACCCGAAGCGTGAAAGTTGAAGAGAAGGTTCGCATGTTGAATATTCTGTATCAGTTTCGCCGCTTTCTTGAACAGACCTTGTTTGGTGATGCCTTGGAGCATATTGCAGGGCTGGAAAGTGCCGAAGCGTTGCAGCTATGGATGCAGGATGAAGATCATCGTAGCAGTGATTTTGGTCTGTTTCTGAATCTGGCTGACGCATTGGAATTGCATACGATGGGCAGGGCAACAGACCATTTTATGTCCTACGGTGTTTACCCTTGCGATGGAGATCCGCTATTTGCCAGAGGAGTATGGCAAGGCGGGAAACTGCAGCCGCTGAATACAGATGCGATACGGGAAGATGTGTCGCATAGCTGGATGCTGAACTACGGCGAAGCCCGACATCCGTTTGAAGGGCTTACGCAGCCTGATCCCGATATGAAGGATGGTTATTCATGGTGCAAAGCTCCACGTTTGGATGGTAATGTGGTTGAGGTTGGTGCGTTGGCTCGCCAGCTGGTGAATGCTCACCCGTTGATGTGCAGTCTGGTAGCGCAATCGGGTGGTAATGTGCGCAACAGGGTGATTGCCCGTTTGCTGGAGCTGGCGCTGGTGACCATGGAGATGGAGCGCTGGGTGAAAGCGATTCGGCCCAATGAACCATTTTGTTACTTGGCTTCGATGCCGGATGAGGCTGAAGGTATCGGTTTGATGGAGGCGGCACGCGGCAGTCTGGGTCATTGGTTGAAAATCAAACATGGCAGAATACTCAACTATCAGATTATTGCGCCAACGACATGGAACTTTGCGCCGCGCGACTTGCAAGAGCAGCCGGGTGCGTTGGAGCAGGCGCTGGTTGGTGCGCGCATCAGGCCGGGAGAAAAAACGCCGGTAGCAGTCCAGCATATTGTGCGCTCATTTGATCCTTGCATGGTGTGTACAGTGCATTGAACGCGAAGGCGTTGAACGGCATGGAAATCCGTGTCCGGGGAGTGGTTCAGGGGGTCGGGTTTCGCCCCTATATCGCCGGTCTGGCAAAGGATAAGAAGCTGTTCGGCAGGGTCTGGAATGATGCGCAGGGCGTATTGATCCAGGTCTGGGGTAGTGCCGATTCGCTGGAGGCGTTTGTGCCTGCCATTACGCTTCAGCCGCCGCCGCTGGCCAAGATTCAATCGGTACATGTGATAACGCTATCCGAGCCGTGTGGGCGAATGAATTTTGAAATTATCGCCAGCCAGAGTGGGCAAACGGCTACCGGTGTTGCTGCTGATGCGGCCATGTGTGCTGCATGTCGAGATGAACTGTTTGATCCGAATAATCGCCATTATCGTTATCCGTTCACCAACTGTACGCATTGCGGCCCCAGACTCTCCATTATTCGTGCTGTTCCGTATGATCGTAGCCATACCAGCATGGCTTCGTTTCAAATGTGCGGGGCATGTCTGGCTGAATACAGCGATCAGGCTGATCGGCGCTTTCATGCACAGCCCAATGCCTGCCCGGATTGCGGTCCTGAAATTCAGTTGCTTGATGTGCAGGGAGCAGTCGTAACCGATCATGATTTGATTGCGACAGCTGCTGGCTGGTTGCGAGCGGGGAAAGTGCTTGCGATCAAGGGTATTGGCGGTATTCATTTGGCTTGTGATGCAAGCAATGAAGTTGCTGTCAGCCGTTTACGTCAGCGTAAGCGGCGTTACCACAAACCGTTTGCCTTGATGGGGCGAGATACGAATCAAATCCAGCATTATGCAGAGCTCTCGGAGCAAGAGAAAAGTCTGCTGGAGGGTGTGCAAGCGCCGGTCGTTATACTGGTTTCGAAGCACCATGCCGGACTTGCAGCCAGTATTGCTCCGGCTCAGCGAACGGTCGGGTTTATGTTGCCCTACACACCGCTGCATCAGTTGCTTTTACAGGCTCTGGATGCTCCCATTGTATTAACTTCCGGCAATCTTAGTGATGAGCCGCAGTGCATCGATAATGATGATGCACTGCGGCGCTTGCAGGAGCTTGTGGATGGTTATCTGCTTCATAATCGTGATATTGTGAACCGGCTTGATGATTCTGTTGTGCGAATGATGGCAGGGCAAGGGCGCTTGTTACGCCGTGCAAGAGGCTATGCTCCATCGCCGTTGCTGCTGCCTGAAGGTTTTGAGCAGGCAGCAGCAACGCTGGCCATGGGCGGGGAATTAAAAAATACATTTTGCATGCTGGCTGGCGGGCAGGCGATTGTTTCACAACATATGGGTGATTTAGAGCATGCCGCTGTTCATAACGATTATCGGAACAATCTGCAACTGTACCGGCAATTGTATGATTTTAAGCCTGAGGTCATCGCTGTGGACAAACACCCCGGATACTTTTCCACCCAATGGGGCGGCAGTATGGCTGTATCCGAGCAGTGCCGACTGGTGGAAATACAGCATCATCATGCGCATGTTGCAGCGTGTATGGCTGAGCATGGCTTAAGTCTGGATAGTCAGGTGCTGGGTGTTGCTTTGGATGGTCTGGGAATGGGGGAACATGATCAACTGTGGGGTGGTGAGTTTTTGCTGGCTTCCTATACAGCTTGCAGGCGAATCGGCTCTATTCAGCCTGTTGCCATGATTGGTGCTGCAAAAGCAATGTATGAGCCATGGCGGAATACCTATGCGCAATTGTATGCCTGTGGCTGGGATCATATTGCCCGTGAATTTTCTGAACTTGATGTGGTGAAGATGTTGTCTGAAAAGCCGCTGCATACCATTGACCGTATGATTGAGCAGGCTTTGAACTCTCCGCTGGCATCATCAACCGGGCGCTTGTTTGATGCGGTGGCTGCGGCATTGGGTATCTGTGTTCAGTCCGCTGACTTTGAGGGGCAGGCGGCGATATTGCTGGAAGTCTTGGCCACAGATGAGTTTGATAATCAGCGCTTGTCGGCCTACCCGGTTGTTACGAAAATGTCGGTGGATGGACTTCCTGTGCTGATGTGGCAACCGATGTGGATGGCGCTATTGCAGGATTTGCAGCAGGGTGTTGGCAAGGCGATTATCGCGGCGCGTTTTCATCATGCTTTGATTCACGCTGTGTCTGATTTAGCTATCGATCTGAGCGACCAGCATGGCGTACAACAGATCGTGCTCACCGGTGGGGTGTTTCAAAACAGATTATTGCTTGAGGGTGTACAGCAATGCATCGCCCGGCGTGGTCTGCAGGTGTTGGTTGCTGCCGATTACCCTGTCAATGATGGTGGCCTTTCCCTGGGACAGGCTGTCATTGCGGGAGCGCAATCGTTGTCGCCAAGCGTTGACGATTGATGAATACTTACTTTCCATCATGGTTTTTTTATATGATACATAGTAACCACCGCACTAAAGGGTGAAATGTGTAATGGCTGGAAATACAGGTTGAAATACGTTTGGCGTATTGATTGCTCATATAAGCAGTAGCGATGGAGGGTGAATAGTTATGATGAGTGTATTGTTACTCGGGTTTTTACTCGGCATGCGGCATGCGGTTGAAGCCGATCATGTGGCGGCGGTCGCCTCCATGACCACACAATCAAAATCACTGGGCGATGCCATGCGTCTCGGAGCAACCTGGGGGCTTGGGCATACGCTGACGTTATTCCTTTTTGGTTCTATTGTACTGTTTACCGATTCTTTTATTCCTACCGATATGGCGATGATGCTGGAGTTTGCAGTGGGTGCGATGTTGATAGCGCTGGGGGTTGATGTTATTCGTCGTATGGTGCGGCAACGTATTCATTTTCATCAGCATGTGCATGCTGAGGGAGTCAAACACTTTCACGCTCACTCCCATGCCGGTGAAGGCAATCATGATCAATCCACACACAGCCACACTCATAAAAAGAAACTTCAACTGCGGCCTTTATTGGTTGGCATGATGCATGGCATGGCTGGCTCTGCTGCGCTGATTGTACTGGCGCTGCAAACGGTGAATTCCACGCTTACAGGTATGCTATATATTGCGCTGTTTGGCTTAGGGTCAGTGGCCGGTATGGCGGTGTTGGCTACGATCATCATGATTCCGCTGCGTCATTCGGCACAGCGCTTAACGGGCTTTTATAACGGGCTGCAAACAACCATTGGCATTGGTACGATAACATTTGGTGCGTATGTCATGTATCAAATTGGCGTGGTTGAAGGGCTCGTTATTTAAACTTGACGTAAACAACACGTGTTAGAAATGTAAAAAGGAGTATATATGTTTGGACTTGGAACTACCGAGCTGATTTTAATTCTGGTCATTGTCATGGTTTTATTCGGCGCTAAAAAGCTTCCCGCGCTTGGCGAAGGGTTGGCGAGAGGTATAAAAAGCTTTCGCACGAATATATCGGATGAAAAAGATGGCTTGGATCTGTCTGAAAAAAGTGAAAGCAAGACCAGTTCGTAGCCACCAATATGCCTGATATTGGTCTGGTCGAGTTGCTGTTTATTGGCGTGATCGCATTTTTGGTACTCGGGCCGGATCGCTTGCCTGAGTTTTTTTCCCAAATGGCTCGCTTTGTGCGCCTGGCCAAGGCTTGGGTGTCGGATTTGAAGCAGCAGTTTGATCAAGAAAAGCAGCAGTTTGTGCATCCGGTCGAAGAGATGAAACAACAAATGCATGATTCGGTGGAAGATGTAAAATCAGACTTATCTGCCAAGGTTGAAATCCATTGAGTGATGAAGCAGCAACGTCCTCGCCATTATTAACGCATCTAAAAGAGCTTAAAAAACGTCTGACGATTGCTGTTATCGCATATGTTTTGGGTGTGTTGGTGTTGATGAATTTTTCTGAACTCGTGTTTGAGTTTATGTCGGCACCGATGCGCGCTTCATTGCCACCAGGTACGCCGCTGGTATTCCTGAATGCGCCGGATGTATTTTTTACCTATTTGAAAATAGCTTTGGTGTTGAGTCTTTTTGTGACAGCTCCGATCACGCTTTATCAGGTCTGGGCATTCATTGCGCCGGGATTGTATAAACATGAGCGCAAAGCATTTCTTGGTTATTTTATGGCCAGTTTGTGTCTGTTGCTGGTTGGTGCAGCATTTTCTTTTTATATCGTATTCCCTTTAATCTTTGAGTTTTTCCTCAGTTTTGCTACCGATCAAATTCAAGCAATGCCCGCCATAAAAGAATACCTGACGCTGGTTCTAAAACTGCTGTTTGCTTTCGGCTTGAGTTTTCAGATTCCAATTGTGATTATGCTGTTGGTGCGTATGGGCTTAGCCAATACAGAGTCGCTGGTCGCCAAACGGCGCTATGTCATTGTTTGGGTGTTTATTTTTGCAGCCGTATTAACACCGCCAGACCTTATCTCTCAAGCTTTGCTGGCCGTGCCAATGTTATGCCTTTATGAAATTGGTCTGTTGTTATCACGTTACAAATATGAAAAACACGCAGTGGTTACGGCCAATTGAGTCGTTGTGATAAGCAGAAGTCTGCTAGACAGGTACAGGTGATACAGATGCAAACGGTTGATGACGGTGAAAATTCACAGGCTGCGCAAATGCTGTTTGATCAAATGGCATTGATCTCTACGCCACCGGACAAGGATGCTTTTCAGGCAATGGTGGAACTGCAGCAGGAGATGCTGCCGCTGCTACTGAATGAACTGAGCGTTTTTGCAGATGCTCCTGAAACAGTACAGGCAAAAGGTGATCAGTATATCAGGCACATCGTGAGTATCTTTATGCTTGCACACTTACGCAGCAAGGATGCCTACCCGCTTCTTATCAAATTGATTTCACATCCGGGCAATGGGGTACTGAGTCTGACGGGTGAAGTATTGAGTGAAGCGCTGGGACGTATTCTTGCGTCGCTCTGTGCGGGTCGTATCGAAGCTGTTCAAGGTGTTATCGAAAACCCCAGATTAAACCCATGGTTCCGTTCCGCAGCGCTGGATAGTCTCATGGTACTGTGCAAGGAGGGCTTGCTTGGGCGCGATGATATGGTGGCATATTTGCGGCTGTTGATGGCATGCAAGTTGGAGAGGCATGCAAGCTATGTCTGGGATGGTATCGCGTTTATTGCTTATGAGATACATCCGGCAGGGCTGGAAACATTATTACGCCAGGCTATAGACGATAAGTTGATTGCACCGCTGGTTATGGATGCAGCAGCATTAACAGCAAGCCTGAAAGAACCTTTTCCCGATATCGGCGGCGCTAAACCGCAACGGGTTGGCGGTTTGATAAAATCACCTGCAGATGAACTGGCGTGGTGGTTGTATCCGGATCGGAAAATGTTACAGAAAGGCGCAGACTATGAAGGGCTGGATGTGCCGATTGTGGACAAAGAGGTGGTGCCCGGCGAACGGATCGCCCCCATGGGCTGGCGCGCTAATACGGTGGTGTGCTACGAAAAGAAGCTTGGGCGTAATGCTCGGTGCTTGTGTGGCAGTGGTAAAAAATACAAACATTGCTGCTTAAAGCGCTAGCAGTCTGTTCGATTCAGGGCAGTCGTAGCGAGCAGGCAGAGGACGAGTCAACGATAGCATCATTCCGGTGTTTTGGCTCGAACCCTGCAAGCCTTGTTTGCAGTTTTGTGTTTGTTTGTGCAATAAACCTTGCAAGCCATGATAACTGACTGTGCTCGGGCTGTATGTTAATGATACTCAGCTCCAGCCTGTATTGATTCTCCAACCACGTGAGTCAGAAGCCTTGAAATTATAACATTTCTATCATAATCAGCAGTAATAAAATGATTGATATTCCAAGTGCCTTGTGTTGGTTGTGGGATGATTTATGCATGGTGCTGCCTCCGTTAGTGGATGAACTCTTGTTACCATGGTGCAACTATGATGCCAGTTGTCCGCATCGAATGTCTGTTGTGCCAAGCCGAGGGATGATGGTCTGTAGCAAGCTGAAATGCAGGTGTAAACGTGATGATCACTTGCCGGTTAAATGGTAAACATGCATGGCATTACTTTGGGTTAATGATGCTTTAATCTGTTGATAATAAAGGATAGTTGCATTTGGCATGACTGCTGCTCTATGAGGGTAGGTTGAGGGGGCATCGCAACGGTGTGTTATTTTCTTCCAACTTTATAATTTTAAATAGGAGCAATTATGGCAAAGGTAGAGACTTTTTATGAAGTGATGCGCCGACAGGGAATTACACGTCGTAGCTTCCTCAAGTATTGCAGCTTAACTGCGGCCTCTTTGGGTTTGAGCCCGGTGTTTGCATCAGAGATTGCCCATGCTATGGAAACCAAACCAAGAATACCGGTGCTATGGCTGCACGGGCTGGAGTGTACCTGCTGCTCGGAATCATTTATTCGATCCGCACACCCATTGGCAAAGGATGTCATTCTGTCGATGTTGTCACTCGATTATGATGATGTGATTATGGCTGCAGCAGGCCATCAGGCTGAGGCTATTATTGAAGAAACAATCCAGAAATACGATGGTAACTTTATTCTGGCTTGTGAAGGCAACCCACCATTGAATCAGGATGGAATGTCCATGATTGTAGCGGGCAAGCCATATTTGGAGCAACTGATCCATGTTGCCAACCATTGCAAAGCGATTATTTCATGGGGTTCATGTGCTTCATGGGGTTGCGTGCAGGCAGCGAGCCCGAATCCAACCAAAGCCGTGCCTATTCACAGAGCGCCCGGCATGCCGAACAAGCCGATTATTAAAGTACCTGGCTGTCCGCCAATCGCCGAAGTGATGACTGCCGTCATCACCTATATGCTGACCTTTGAGAAAATGCCAACGCTGGATCGGCAGGGTCGTCCGAAGATGTTCTACATCCAACGTATTCATGATAAATGTTATCGC